>NZ_JBFUGT010000001.1:0-268016 GCF_056402775.1 Rhodococcus sp. P3_B8 | reverse complement strand
CGCGAGAACGGTTGCCGTGGAGGTGCCCTCGGGCACCCGCACCCGCGCGGCGGCTGCCGCGGGAACCGGGGCCGCCTCCGCGACGCCGGCGACCGCCGGAACCTCGCCCGGCGCCGCGGCCACCTCGGCCGCCGGAATGCCGTTGGCGATCACGCCGTCGATGCCCTTGAAGAACACCCCGGCCATCTTCTTCGCGACGCCGGTGATCATCCGCTGCCCGACGCCGCCGACCATGCCGCCGACGACGGCGTCCGCGTCGTAGCTGAGCAGGGTGCCGCCGTCGCGTTCCTCGAGCCGCACCGTCACGTCGGCCTTGACGGTGCCGGGGGCGCCCGCACCCGATGCCGTCATCACGAACGACTCGGGCCGATTCTGCTGCGACAGAATCACTTCGCCGTCATAGGTGCCCTTGATGGACGCGACACCCGCGGTGATGGACAACTTGTAATGGTTGTCGCTGAGCTGCTCGAGGGACTGCACCCCGGGGATGGTCGCCGCGAGGACCCGTCCGTCCTGCAGGTTGTCGTACACGGCCTCCGGTGGGGCCGTCAGTAGGGCGGTGCCGGCGATTCTCATTCGTTCTCCTTGCTCTGTGACGACGCGTGTGCGAGGCGAAGCTCGAACAACTCTGAAGGGGATATCGGCATGGAGGTGATCGGGATGCCTTCCGCGTCCTCGATCGCAGCCGCGATGACGGCGGACGTCGGGATCACGCCCGCCTCGCCTGCGCCCTTCATCCCGAGGGGATTGAGACCGGACGGGGTGACGGTGTGGTCCATCTCGAGCGAGTCGGGCATCTCGGTGACGAACGGCATCAGGAAATCCATGTACGACGCGTTGAGCATCTGGCCGTGCTCGTCGTAGACGATCCTTTCGTACAGCGCGCCGCCGACACCCTGCGCGACAGCGCCCATGACCTGGCCCTCGACGATCCGCGGGTTGATGACGTTGCCGCAGTCGTGGATCACGGCGTACCGCCGCACGTGGATCTCCGCCGTCACCGGATCGGTTTCGACGATCGCCGCGTGCACACCGGACGCGAACGTCGACGTCGGGGGCGAGTAGTAGCCGGTGGCCTCGAGCCCGGGTTGCTCGCCCTCCCGGACCGGCGGAATCGTCATGTCGGCGTCGGCTTTCGCGAATCCGGTGGCCTGCCTCGACGCGTCGTCGAACGCGTAGCGCAGCGGATTCGACAGCACCGCGACCACACCCAGCGAGATGGACGTGCCCTCGGCGCCGGGCAGCGTGCCGATCTTGCACACGTGCCCACCGCGAAGTTCCAGTTCGGCGGGATCGAGGTTCAGCGCCTCACCGGCGATCGTGCGGGCCTTCTCGGCCACCATCTGCGCCGCCACGTGGAACGCCGATCCGGACATCACGGCGCCGCGGGACGCGAACGTGCCGACGGCGTAGCCGAATCGACGGGTGTCGCCGGTGACGATCTCCACGTCGGTGACCGGCACGCCGAGGTCGTCCGCGACGATCTGCGCGAACGCCGTCTGGTGGCCCTGACCCTGGGTGGTCAGACCCGTTGCGGCCTTGACCTTCCCGGACGTCTCGACGAGGACGTGGGCGCCCTCGTACGGGCCGGGCCCGGTGCCTTCCACGTAGGCGCCGATCCCGATGCCCACTGCCCGGCCTTCGGCCTTCGCCTGCTTCTTGTAGTCGGCGAACCCGTCCCAGTCGATGAGTGTCTTGAGCTTGTCGATCCCGGCCTGGTAGTCGCCGGTGTCGTAGATCAGCGGGCGGCCGTCCTGGAACGTGAGGTGGAAGTCGTACGGCATTTCCTCGGGACGGATGAAGTTGTGCTCGCGGACCTCGATGACGCCCTTGCCGAGATACTTCGCGATCGCGTCCATCGCCCGTTCCATCGCGAACACGGCCTGCGGTCGGCCGGCGCCGCGGTAGGGCGTGACGATCACGGTGTTCGTGTACAGCGAGTACGCGTCCACCCGAAACGATTTCGGCTTGTACGGCCCGAGCACCTGCGTCGACGTGTTCAGCATGACGATGATGCCGTACGGCAGGTAGGCGCCGTTGTCGTGCCAGAACGTGAAATCGAACGCGAGGAGGGTGCCGTCGTCGTCGAATCCGACCGTCACCTCCTGGATCTGGCCGCGCTCGTGCGCGCTCGACACGAAATGCTCGCGCCGGTCCTCGACCCATTTGACCTCGCTCGAGATGCCCGCCGTCCCGAGCCGTCGCGCGGCCCAGGTGACCATGACCTCCTCCGGCCACGGGTGGACGATCTTGACGCCGAAACCGCCGCCGACGTCGGGTGCGATGCAGTGGACCTTGTTGTGCGCCATCTTCAGTCGTGCCGCGATCGCGGCGCGGGCCGACGTGGACGTCTGCGTGGACGTCCAGAACGTGAGCGCCTGCTCGTCGGTGTCCCAGCGCGCGTAGACGCCCTTGCCCTCCATCGGCATCGACGCCGACCGCTCGATCTCGAGGTTCAGGGTCAGCCGGTGCGGTGCGTTCGCCAGTTCCGCGTCCACGTCGCCGAATCCGTGCTGCAGGTGCGCCGCGACGTTGTCGGGGACGTCCGCGTGCACCGCGTTGTCCGCCTGCCGCGCCACGTCGATGCCCACGACCGGTGGGAGCATCTCGTACGTGACGTCGATCTTGGCGCACGCGTCCTCGGCGATGTACCGGTTGTCGGCGACGACCATCGCGATCGCCTCGCCGACGTGGTTGACCTCGTCCTTGGCGAGCGGATACCCGTTGCGCGGGGCGGTGATCGCCGGATGCGGGATCAGGAGGGGGAGGTTCTCCGCCATCTCCGGGGAGTCGTCCACGAGGTCGTCGTACGTGTAGATCGCGTGCACACCAGGCAGATCGAGTGCGGCATCGATGTCGATCCCCGTGATGCGGGCATGCGCGTGCGGTGACCGGACGAACGCGGCGATGAGCGCGTTGTGCCCCAGATCGTCGAGGTAGCGGCCGTTGCCGGACAGGAGCCGGGCATCCTCCGTGCGGGGAATCGGCTTGCCGAACAACTTCTCCGACGCGGCGGGCGCGTCGGCGTCCGTGGTGGGCGCGGGCTCGGTGCGGGGTTTTGTGACGCTCATGCTCGCCCTGCCCTTCCAGCGACCGGGTTGGTCGTGCCGCGGACCTTCGGATCGAGTGAGGCCCGCGACGACTCGTCGTCCTCGCCGAGCGGGAACTCGCCCGAACGCTCGCGCTTGATCTCCGCGGCACGCAGCACGGCCGCCCTGATGTTCTGGTATCCGGTGCACCGGCAGAGGTTGCCCGCGATCGCGTCGGTGGCCTCCTCGCGGGTGGGTGAATCGTTCTCCTCGAGGAACGCGGCGATGGTGGTCACGAAGCCGGGAGTGCAGAATCCGCACTGCAGACCGTGGCAGTCGATGAACGCCTGCTGCACCGGATGCAGGGTGCCGTCGGGTTCGACGAGACCCTCGACGGTGGTGACCTCCCGGCCCTCGAGGCTCGCCGCAAGCACCAGGCACGACCGCACGGGCTTGCCGTCGAGCAGCACGGTGCATGCGCCGCAGACCCCGTGCTCGCAGCCGACGTGTGTCCCCGTCTGGCGTAGATGGTGCCGGATCGCGTCGGACGCGAGCGTGCGCGACGGCAGCACCACCGTCTGCGTCACCGCGTTGAGCGTGAACGTCACCGCGACGTGCTGTTCGCCCGTCTCCTCCTGCAGTTCGGCGAGTTGCTCGTCGATGCTGCGCTGACGCGGGCGGCCTTCGCCGCCACGATGCATTGCCTTTGCCATGGTCACCTTCCTCCCGCCGACGCGTGCACGGCGGCACCGTCGAGTACTGCATCCTGCGCGGCCGCGAACCCGACCCGGGCGGTCAGCGCCGCCACCAACTGCGACCGGTACCGCGCCGTGGCGTGGATGTCGGGCTCGGTGTCGATCCGCTCCCGCGCGAACTCGGACAGATTCCGCCACAACGGGTCCCGGTCGTCCGTCGCGGACGCACCCCGCAGCACGTCCGTGTAGTCGACGACCTCACCGAGTTCGCCGGCCGACACGTACGTCATCCGGGCCTCCGAAACCRCACCGCGTTCGACCCGCACCTGCGCCGCGACCCCGACGAGTGCGTAGTCGCCGTGCCTGCGGGCGATCTCGTCGATCGCCGTCCCGACACCGGGTTCGGCGGCCGGGACGGTGACGCTCGTGGCGATCTCGTCCGCCTCGAGCGTCGTTTCGAGCGGCCCGGCGAACAGGTCGGTCGAGCGGATCTCCCGGACCCCTCGCACCGAACGCACGGTGACCGAGCCGCCGAGCAGCGCCAGCACGGCCGGCATCTCGGCGGACGGGTCGGCGTGGACGATCGAGCCGACCGTCGTGCCGCGGTTACGGATGGTCGGGTGTGCGACGAGACGCAGTCCGCGGCCGATCAGCGGCTGCACCTGGGCGGCGCCGCGGTCGGCTTCGAGCACCGAATGGGTGGTCAGTGCGTCGAACGTGACACCGAGCTCGCGTGACGACGACACCGCGTCCAGCCGGGGGATCGATCCGATGTCGACGAGGTGCGCCGGCGCGGCCAGACGCATGGAGAGCAACGGGATCAGCGACTGCCCGCCCGCGAGCACTTTTCCCTCGTGAGCCACGTCCGCGAGGATCTGACAGGCCTCGTCGATCGACCGAGGTCGGTGATAAGTCAGTGGCGACGGTTTCATTCCTCAGATCCTGCCCGTATCGTGCGCTCGACGTTTCGTGAACTAGTGACAAAACTCACGTCCCACCGATGGCAGATCACGTGAGCTGACCGACCCGATCCGGGGCCGTTCCGTCGTCTGCGGTGGGCTTCGGGGTGTGACCGCCTGCCCCCGCGTCGTCGGCGTCCTTCGGGGCGATGACGCGGCACAGGTGGTACATCCCGATCACCACGATGGTGCCGAGCGCGATGCCGCTGAGGGAGAAACTGTCCGTGAACGTCAGCTCCGTGTCACCGATCGCGATGATCAGGCCGGCGGCGATGGGCATCAGGTTGAGCGGGTTGCCGAAGTCGACGCCGTTCTCCTTCCAGATCTTCGCGCCGAGCAGGCCGATGATCCCGTAGAGCACCACCGTGATTCCGCCGAGCACACCGCCGGGGGTCGCGGAGATGACGGCACCGAACTTGGGGGAGAAACCCAGCAGCATCGCGATGACGCCTGCCGCGGCGTACGCGGCCGTCGAATACACCTTCGTCGCGGCCATGACGCCGATGTTCTCGGCGTACGTCGTCGTGGGGGATCCGCCGACGCTGGTCGCGATGGTGGTGGCCAGGCCGTCGCCGATCAGGGCGCGTCCCATCATCGGGTCGAGGTCGGTCTTGGTGATCTCGGCGACGGCCTTGACGTGCCCGGCGTTCTCCGCGATCAGGGCGATCACACCGGGCAGCACGAGGACGATGAACGTGAGACTGAACGACGGCGCGTGGATGCCCACGACGCCGTTCGCCTCGTCGGAGAACGGCGGAAGCCCGATCCACGACGCCGAGGAGACGCCGTCCCAGTTGACACGGAAGTGCTCGGTGACTCCGCCGGCCACCGGGTCGTACGACGTGATCATGCCGGTCGTCAGGTCCAGCACCCACGACAGCACGTATCCGAAAAGCAGCGTCAGGAAGATCGCGACCCGCCCGAGGAATCCGCGGAGCGCGACGCTCGCCACCACCAGCACGACCATCACCGTCAACGCGACCCACTGGTCCTGCGGCCAGTACGTTCCGGCGACGACCGGGGCCAGGTTGAACCCGATCAGCATGACGACGGCACCGGTGACCACGGGCGGCAGGATCTTGAACACCACCCCGCCGCCGAGGAAGTGGATCAGCACGCCGATCCCGGCGAGCACGAGACCCGACACCAGGATCGCCCCGGTCACCTGCGCCGAGGTGCCGCCCTGGGCGCGGATGGCGGCGATGCCGCCGACGAACGCGGCCGACGTCCCCAGGTAACTGGGAATCCGGCCCCTGACGACCAGCAGGAAGAAGAGGGTGCAGAATCCCGACAACATCACGGCCAGTTGAGGATTGAGACCCATGATGATCGGGAAGACGAACGTGGCCCCGAACATCGAGACCACGTGCTGCCCGCCGAGCCCGATCGTGCGACCCCAGCTGAGCCGTTCGCTCGGGGCGACGACCTCCCCGGGCGCGATGGTCTTGCCATCTCCGTGCAGTGTCCAGATAGGCATAGGGGGACCTTTCAGACAGGTGGCGGTGCAGGGGTGCCGGCGGCCAGCTTCGATGATGTGCCGCATGTCACAGTTGCACCTCGATAGGAGGGCAACGTTATTACAGCGTCAGCCACCCGGCGTGAGAAGAATCTGCCAGTGCGTGCCCGGCGAAATTGGCAACTTTAGGAATTGATGCCGCGCATCGCCATGATCTTGAGGGCGAGCGACAGGTCGAGGCGCAATTCGGGGTGATCGGTGAACGACCCGAGCATCTTCTCCAGCTTCACCACCCGGTACCGCAGCGTGTTGTAGTGAAAGTGCAGTTGACGTGCGGTTTCGGCGATGTTGATGTTGGTGGCGAGCAGCACCTCGAGGGTACGGCGCATGTCCTGCGCCTCGGGTGTGTCCGCCGTCAGCTCACGCAGGGTCTCCTGCGCGAACGACTCGAGTTCGCGGTCGTCCTCGACGAGGCTCAGCAGCCGGTAGACGCCGAGGTCGTCGAAATGCGTCACGGCCCAGGCGCCGGTGATCTGCCGTCCCACCTTCAGCGCGGTCCGGGCCTGGCCGTAGAGGGCCGGGATGCCGTCCACCGAGTCCGTCGGCCGGGACACCCCCACCCCGAAGGGCCGGCGCCCACCCCCGCCGTCGCCGCGCACGTACGCGACGAGTTCGTGGACGAGGTTCATCGTGTCGGTGCAGACCCCCATCAGGATCACCGTCTCCGTCGCCAGCGCGGTGACCGCGGCACCCGTGTCACGGCCCGCGACGGCACTCGTGAATGCCCGCGCCTGTCGCTCGACGAGCGGCATCCGGGTGGGCATCGACGGCTCGTCCTCACCGACCGGATCGGGTTCGATCACCACGACGACCACGGGACGGTCCAGGTCCCAGCCGAACGTCTTGGCGTGCGCGACGACGTGCTCGTGTTCGCCGCCGCGGCCGAGCAGCAGGTCCCGCACGAAGTTCGCGCGATGCTTCTCCTCCACCGAGGACACGACCAGTTCGCGGGCGACCACCAGGGCGCACACCGCCGCCGCCTGCTCGACGAGATACAGGTCTTCGCTGCGCAGCGGGTGTCCGGTGCTGAAGTGCACCAGCCGCCCGTGATCGATGCCGTTGGCCGAAATCGCTGAGACGGCGATGAACTCGTCGCCCAGCCGGTGCAGGCCGAGCCCGCCCTCCGTCGAATCGGTGCGGACCCGCCCGGTGGAGTCGAGCGCCGCACTCGACGCCAGCCGGTTCAGCTCGGACTCGTCCCCGGCCCGGCACAACTGACGTCCGTCGGGTGTCGTGATCAGCACGGCCCCGCCCAGTTCACCGTGGACGGCGTCGGCGAGTTCGGCGAACCCTCCGCCGGCCATGACGGCGTCGACGAGCACTCTCCGCAGCCGGTCCGCCTCGAACACGGCGTCGACCTGCCGGGCCGACAACTCCGCGAGCGCAGCCGCCAGCGGGTGTGTCTGCGAGTACAGGTCCGCGACCACGACGACGGGAAGCCCGAGTTCGTCGGCCGCATCGGACATCTCGGCCGGCAGCATCGCGGTGGGGTCGTCGAGCCGGACGGCGAGCCCGGAGACGCCCCGCCTGTCGAGTCGGGCGAGAAACGCGTCGATCGGCTCGACCAGCCGGCCGAGAACCGCGGACGTGGTGAGCAGCAACTGCCCGGTGCGGAGCCACGGTCCGATGTCCGGCACCGCCATCATGGCGACGTTCGACACCTCACGCGAGGTGCCGGTCTCGCCGGCGACGAGGGTCGGGGAGACGAGGAGATCGGACACCAGCACGTCGGCGAACGGTTGCGGCGCAACGTCCCGAGCAGGCCCGTCGCCGGTGTCGGCGGCTGCGCGGAACCCGGGAGCGGAACTACCGACATCCCTCGCCGTCACTGCAACACCCTGCTCACCTGATCCGATACTCGCCCCGAATGGCGCGAAAGTGTGACCTTAAGTCGAAACCGAATACCCGTCAAACGACGGTCACGCGGCGCACTCGGATGCGTACGAAACCTATGTACACGAAGGGCAACTCGTGGATCGGCATCTGGCGTGCGCCTACCGCACAGCCGGGCAGGTTGCGTGCTTTCAACCCGGACCGGATCACAACCATCGTCGCACCGACCAGGGCAGACGTCGCGGTGAGCGGCCGGAGCCTGCGAGTAGGCTGGCGCGGTCGAGAAGGAGAGATCTTGTGCCCATGAGTGAGCCGTATGCAGTCGTCGGAGCAACGGGTGGTCAAGGAGGCGCCGTCGTCGACGCGCTCCTCGAACGAGGACGTGAGGTACGAGCGCTGGTCCGTCGAAGCTCTTCGCGCTCAGACGCGTTGCGCCTGCGAGGCGTCGACATTGCCGTGGCTGATATCACCGATCGGGCGGCGATCGCGTCAGCCGTCGAGGGGTGCGCGGGCGTGTTCGCCATGACAACGCCTTTCGAGGACGGCCCGGAGGCGGAAATCGCTCAGGGTGCCGCGCTTGTCGGCGCGTTCAGTGATTCCGGTGTTCCCCACGTGGTGTTTTCTTCGGTGGCCGACGCGGACAAGAGCACCGGGGTCCCACATTTCGACACGAAGGCTGCTACCGAGTCGTTGCTGCGAGACTCCTCGGTCTCGTACACGATCGTCGGGCCGACCTACTTCTATGACAACCTGCTCGGTGGCCTCGACAGCATCCGCCGAGGCCGGCTCGATCTGCCTCTGCCGGTCGACACCCCGCTGCAGCAGTTGTCGCGCCGGGACCTCGGTCGGTTCGTCGCCCTCGTGTTCGACGACCCGGACCGCTTTGCCCGGACACGAATCGACCTGGCGTCGGACGATCCGACGCCACGTCGGATGGCCGAAGTGCTCGGCGAGGTACTGGGCACGCCGGTTCATGCCCATGCGTCCGACGCGGACGCCATCGCATCGCCGGACATGCGGGCGATGTTCCGCTTCCTTACCGACACCGGGTACGACGCGAACATCGGCGAACTGCGCCGGCTCTACCCCGAGGTGGGGTGGCAGAGCTTCGCTGATTGGGCAGCCGAGTTGGCGTGACCGCGTGATCTCCGCAGATTAGTGGCGTTTGCCGGTCGGGGTTGTCCGGGTGCCCGGTGGTGGGGTGTCGGCCCGGGCGAGGTCGGCTACGCGGTCGGCCAGCTCACCGGTCAGTGTCGTGTCGGGTTCGGTGCTCGCGGCGTCCGCAAGCCGGGTTATGACGGTGGTGGTCGCCGGGTCGGCGGTGTCGGCTACGTCGTCGAGGTTCTCGGCGAGCGAATCGGTGTCGAGTTGATGGGCCGCCTTCTCGTTCAGCTCGGCGTTCCCTACGACCGCGGACCGAGAGGCGGTCTCGACCTCGGCGGCAGCGATATCCGAGGCGCCGGGATCGTCATCGGTGTCGGGGGCGGTGCCGGCGACCAGGGTGATGCGGGGTGGGGCGTCGGCGCCACGATGGGCACGGTCCTGGTGACCCAGAACGCTGCCGACGGCGCAATCGAGCAGGCCGAGGCCGCCCCGGTACAGCCGTCGGGCCGGTGCTGCGGGTGCCAGGTGTGCGATGACCTGTTCGTCGATCAAGTGAAGGGGGTAGCGCACGATCGTGTACTGCGCGCGCAGTACGGCCAGGGGAAGTGCGGTGATGATGTTCATGAGGCCTCTATGTCGGGTGAAAGGAAGGACTGGGTGCCGCCGCAGGGGTTCCATACCGGCGCGGGAGACGCCCCTTCCACCGCCTTGACGTCCCGCGTCGTCGCTCCACGTCCGGTTACCCGAAACTGCGTCCGATTACCCACGCCGTGATGCGACTGGTGGCCCGCCGGCTACGCACTCCTGGACTTCGACATCACGGTGAATCGGACCGCTCAGCTGCTGGAGCTCGAGCCCGGTGGTGCCCCGGGTCGTCTTCATCATCTCGGCGAGGATCGACACCGCGGTCTCCTCGGGAGTGCGCGCGCCCAGGTCGAGGCCGATCGGGGAGTGCAGCCGTGCCAGCTCCGCCGCGGTCGTCCCCTGTTCCCGCAGCAGCGCGACCCGGCGCTGGTGCGTGGCCCGGCTGCCCATCGCGCCGATGTACGCGGCGTCCGATCGCAGGGCCAGCTCCAGCAGTGGGATGTCGAATTTCTCGTCGTGGGTGAGCACCGCGAGGACCGTCCGGTGGTCGACCGGCGCGGTCTCGAGGAACCGGTGCGGCCACATCACGACGACGTCGTCGGCGTCCGGGAACCGGGCGCGCGTCGCGAACACGGCGCGGGCGTCGATCACCGTGACGTGGTAGCCGGCGAACGCGCCCAGCGTGCACATGGCCGCCGCGAAGTCGATGGCCCCGAAGATGTACATCCGCGGCGGGGGCGCGAAGATCTCGACCATGCACACCGTCTCGGACCGCAGCTGATACACCCGCGACTCACCGGCGTCGAGGCGACGGCGGACATTATCGACATCGGTCTCGGGCAGGTCGAGGTCGCCCGCGGGCCCGTCCCCGGTGATCACGCTGCGCCGGGTCCGTGCTCCGTCGCCGGTCTCCGTCACGACGGCGATCGGCTCACCGCCGCGGATCCTGCGCGCCACGTCCGCGAAGTCCGGGAAGTCGTTGCTCCCGATACGCTGAACGAACACCTCGATGGTGCCGCCGCACGTCAGACCGACACCGATCGCGTCGTCGTCCGCCACGCAGAACACCTCGGTCCGGCTGCGCCCGTCGGCCAGCACGTCCCGCGCCGTCTCGTACAGCGCGCTCTCGACGCACCCACCGGACACACTTCCGAGCACCTCACCGGATTCCGACACGGCCATCGCCGCGCCCGGTGACCGCGGAGACGACTTCCAGGTGCGCACCACCGTGGCGAGGACGAAGTTCTCGCCACGAGCGAACCACGCTTGCAGGCCCGTCAGGATGTCGCGCATCGTCTCGTACTCCTCGGGTGCTTCGTCGGGACCCTCACGCTAACCGGCGGCGACCGGCCGTCGCGGCACACAATGCGCCGAAATCCCCAGCGGCCGCTTGTGCATTCTCGCCATCGCTATCGATCGGCGGGTCCGCAATTCTCGGACGGTCCCCCTTCCTTCACAGAGAACCGAGGATCCACCATGAACCAGTTGCTCAGCGGGATCCGGGTCCTCGACCTCACGCGGGCCCTCGCCGGTCCGCTGTGCACGGCACTGCTGTCGGATTTCGGCGCCGACATCATCAAGGTCGAGACCCGTTCCGGTGGCGACAGTTCCCGGCAGTGGCCGCCGTTCGACGGCAGCGACAGCCTGTACTTCGCCTCCGTCAACCGCGGTAAACGGTCCGTCGCGCTCGACATGCGCAGCGAGCAGGGTCGGAAACTGCTGCGCCGCATGGCCGTCGACGTGGACGTCATCGTCGAGAACTTCCGACCCGGCGTCCTCGCGGACATGGGACTCGATCAGGAGTCGCTCGCCGAGGACAATCCCGGAGTGATCGTCATGAGTGTCAGTGGTTTCGGCCCGACCGGACCCGAGCAGTTCTCCCCGGGACTCGATCAGGTGGCGCAGGGCATGTCGGGCCTGATGTCGGTGACCGGCGCGGGCGACCACACGCCGATGCGCGTCGGCATCCCGATCATCGATACGGTGTCCGGTATCTATGCGGCACTGGGCATCACGGCGGCACTCGTGTCGCGGGGCCGTGACGGCGCCGGCCATCACGTGCAGACGTCGCTGCTCGAATCGGCCCTGTCGATCATGTCGTTCCAGGCGCAGAACTATCTGAGCACCGGACGCGTCGCGGAACCGAACGGCAACACGCACCCGACGATCACGCCGTACGGCACGTTCGACACGGCCGATTTCCCCATCATCATCGCGACCGGCTCGGATCGGCACTGGGAGTCGCTGTGCCAGGTTCTCGGGGATCCCGAACTCGCCGACCGGCCCGAATACCGCACCGGCCAGTCACGACTCGCGCACCGCGATCGGCTCACCAAGGAACTCCTCGAACTGCTGTCCGTGCGGCCGGCCGCCGAATGGGTGACGGCGATTCGCGCGGCGGGCATCCCGTGCGGTCCCGTCCACACGATCGATCAGGCCTTCGCCGACCCGCAGGTGCAGGCGCTGAAGATGGTGCAGCCGGTGGCCACACCGAACGGCGGTGAAGTGCCGCTGGTCCGTGGTCCGTTCTGGGTGGACGACGAGACGCTGCCCATCCGGAATGCGCCGCCGATGGTGCTGGGACAGGACACGGCCGAGGTGCTCGGTGATTTCGGGCTGAGCGACGAAGACATCGAGGGCCTGCGGCGAGACCGGGTGATCTGACACCCGCGTCGGCCGTGGTCGCCTCACAACCGGGCGGCCACGGCCAACGCCACGTGCTCGCACCATGGGCGCGCGACGACCTGCACGCCGATCGGCAACCCGGACCGGGTGCTTCCCACCGGAACGACGACGGACGGCAGACCCGTCACACTGATCGCGCGGCAACTCGCCAGGGCCTGAGCCCACGTGAGCGACTGCCCACCGACGTCGAACAGTTCCTCGCCGAGCGGCGGCGCCGGGATCGAGGCGACGGGAAGGACGAGCACGTCGCCCATCTCGCCGAGCAATCGGTGGACGAGTTCCGCTCGCTGCGCCCACAGTCGCTCGACCAGGCGCCGGTCCACGTCCCGCGCGTCGGCGAGCATCGTGGCGATGTTCGTTCCGAAGTCGGTGCCGAGTTCGGTGATGTCGGTGTGGGTTTCGACCGCACGCAACGTCCCGAACAGATCGTTTCCCTGCGACAGCGCCCCGCCCTCGTACGGTCGGGCATCGAGCCTGCCGGCGGCGCCGGCGACGGCCGCGGCGATCTCCTCGCCGACGGGCACGGTTCCGTCACCGGGCGCCCACGTGATGTCGAGACGCGGAAGGTCCACCGAAGCCGGGTCCGTCCAGCGGTACTGCCGGGACGAGAGCACCCGCAGCACGAGCGCCGCGTCGTCCAGTGTCCGCGCCATCGGGCCGATCGTCTGCAGCGTGCCGTGCATGGTCGCCGGATTGGTCAGCAGGTGATCACCCGACGGGACGCCGGGATACTGTCCGTCGGGGTCCACCCGGCCGATCGTCGGGCGCACCGACCGCAGACCCGTGCAGTGGGCGGGCCAGCGGACCGAGCCGCCGAAGTCGGTGCCGAGACCGACAACACTCATCCCGGACGCGATCGCCGCCGCCTCGCCGCCGCTCGAACCGCCGGGGGAGCGGGAGACACCGCCGGGCCGCAGCGGGTTCACGGTGTACCCGAACAAGTCGTTGTGCGTCAGACCGCTGGCCCCGAACTCCGGGGTGTTCGTCTTCCCGACGAGAATCGCGCCGGCCGCCCTCATCGCGGCCACCGCGGGCGCGTCGACAGAAGGCACGTTGTGCTCGAGCGCGCGCGATCCCGCCGTCGTCCGGACACCCGCGGTGGCGATCAGGTCCTTCACGGTGAACGGGACCCCGGCCAGAGGACCGACGTCCTCCCCTCGGCCGATCCGGATGTCGAGGTCGTCGGCGGCCCGGATCGCCTGATCCTCCGCGACGGTGATGACGGCGTTCAGCTCCGGGTTCCGGGCCTTGATGTGCGCCAGGTGGTCGTCGAGCACCTGGCTCGCGGACACCTCCCGGTTCGTCACCGCGCGGGCGATCGTCTGCGCGTCCGAGCCGACCCAACTGCCGTCGTTACCCCACACATGTCCTCCTCGGCTCGTGCTCAGGGGTCGACGCTAGACATCGCCGGACCCGCCGCACACGGCCAGTGTGCACAGGAAACCGTGGCCCGAGCTGTGAAGAGTTGATACTTCGCCGCGCTACGGGCTCTGGGAGGATCAGGTGATGCTTCCGCCCTGGGTCCGCCTCGCCGCCGCGCTGTTCGCGGTCAGCTGGGGTGCCAACCAGTTCGCCCCGATGCAGCTCGTCTACCGCGAACATCTCGGTCTCGGCAACGGCTCGTTCACCGCGATGCTCGCGTCGTACGTCGTCGGGCTGGTGCCCGCTCTGCTGTACTTCGGGCGCGTGTCCGACCGGTTCGGGCGGCGCGCGGTGATCCGCCCGATGATCCCCGTCGGCATCGTCTCCTCCCTCGTCCTCATCGCGGGCGCCGCCGTCCCCGACC
Organism: Rhodococcus sp. P3_B8; assembly: GCF_056402775.1. Classification (NCBI taxonomy): domain Bacteria; kingdom Bacillati; phylum Actinomycetota; class Actinomycetes; order Mycobacteriales; family Nocardiaceae; genus Rhodococcus; species Rhodococcus sp. P3_B8. Next base: position 253,824 of record NZ_JBFUGT010000001.1, on the reverse strand, counting down.
TGCTCTACCTGGGCCGGGTGCTGGCCGGACTCGCGTCCGGCATGGCGTTCGGCGCCGGCACCGCCTGGATGAAGGAACTCGGCTCCACCGCCCCGGCCGGGGCGGGTGCACGCCGCGCCGCCGTGTCGTTGTCCGCGGGATTCGGCTGCGGAGCCCTGTTCGCCGGCGTGATCGCGCAGTGGCTCCCCGCCCCCGAACTGCTCCCGTACCTGGTGCACATCGCGCTGATGCTCGGAGCCCTGGCGCTGGTGTGGGCGGTGCCCGACGTTCGGGTCCGGGCGACAGACCTCACCGCCACACCCCTGTCGGCGCTGGCGACACCCCAGTTCCGATGGGGCATCGCACCCTGGGCACCGTGGGTGTTCGGTGTGGCGACCGTGTCGTTCGCGACCCTTCCGCCGCTCGTCTCCGAGTCGCTGCGGTCCACGTCGGTGGCCTTCACCGGGCTCGTCGCGGCGCTGACCCTGATCACCGGTGCGGTGATCCAGCCGTGGGCCAAACGGTGGTCGCAGCAGGACGACGCCGCCGCCGGAATCCGGGTCGGCATCACCCTCGGGGTGCTGGGCTTCGGCGCCGCGACCGTGGTCGCGTACACGGACGGGGCGCCGGCCGTCGCCGCGATCGTCGTCGCGGCCTTCCTCCTCGGATCCTGCTACGGCATACTGCTCGGTTCCGGTCTCGCGTCCGTCGAAAGACTGGCACCGGCAAACGAACTCGCGCAGACCGTGGCGGTGTTCTACTGCCTGATCTACGTCGGCTTCGCCGTCCCGTTGGTCATCTCACTCCTCGCCCCGCACCTCGGTTACGCCACCTGCTTCGTGGGGGCGGCACTGCTGATGCTGCTGTCCGTGGCGGTGGGCCGGAAGGTGAAGGACCGGCACCTCACCCACACGTGAGTGGCGAAACGTGCCCGAGCACGCTTCGCCACTCACCTGGGGAGGGTCCTACCGTGCGGTCGCGCCGCACTCGCCGCACGCGGGCACCAGCGCCTCACTGCGCGGCTGCGGCGTACCGGCCCGCGACCGCACCGGGAGCAGCGGCGGCCACGGCCAGTGCTGGCCGAGTCGGCCCCGCGCGCGCAGGAAGCCGAGACCGAGCACGAGCCCGAAGATCAGGTGCCCGATCAGCGACAACGTGATCGTCGTCGGCGTGAGCGGGAACATGTCGTGCTGTCCGTGCGGCGACAGGGCGACCGTTCCGATGAGCCCGGCCCACACCGGGAACACCGCGAAGGTGACGAACGCGAGGAGGACGACGCGGCGTGACCGATGTTGGAGGCCGAGCGCGAGGGCGATGAGGAAGAAGGCGATTCCGATGCCGCCGCCGTCGCCGAGGTACCGCCACAGGTAGCCGACGATCGCGCCGGTCCGGGTGTCGGTTCCCGAGTGCAGCCACGTACCCATTTTCGGAATGAAGTCGCCCCACAACCCGAGCAGATACACGGTGTCGAGGCGGAAGACGTCGTAGGCCAGACACGCGAACATCCCCCAGCCGAGGCCGTGGCCGACGATGCGGTCGATCGGGTGCGGAGCGAACACGCACAACACGGCGAGGGTGGCGGCGAGCGGAATGATCACCAGCGCACCGGTGGCATTCATCGGCACGACACCGAACACCTGCGCCGAGATCGCGAGCAGTGGTAGGGAGGCGAGCAGCAGATACAGGCCCATCCGGGCGAAGGCCCAGTGGTGACGGACCTCTTTGTGGACGGATTCGGCCGCGGGCAGGGCGGCGCCCGGCGGATCGTGTTCGTGGACGTCAGGGACGGTGGCACCGAGGATGCGGGGCATGGGGGGGTTCCTTTCGGTCGTGGGGTTTCTCTCCGAGTAGTCGGTTTTCGAGATCCCCAGCGTCCGTCGAGTGCCCGGCCTTCGAATAGTCCCCCGAGGGGTGGTGATAGCCACCCCTGTACGTACGCCCCGTCAGTACGCTCGCCCGAAGATCACCCGCTTGCCATACGCCGACGCCGCGCCACATCGCACGCACCCACCTGCCTCCGGTTCGCCGCCGAGCGGAACACATCGCGGGGTGGCAGCAGTGAGGGACTTGATCTCCTCCTCGCACGCGGCAATCCCGCAGTGCAGGGCCAGTGCCCACCCGGTCGACACCGCGTCCGCGAAATCCTCCCAGTTGTCGACGGTTCGGGTGTGGTCGTCGCGGAACGCGGTGGCCCGAGCGAGCAGGAAGGCCTGAAAGTCGTCCAGGACCCCGGGCATGGTCTCGGGCAGGGAGCCGATCGGCACGGCTTGCTTGCCGTCGTCGCCGAGCCGTTTCACCATCATCACGGTGCGGGCCTCCAGATCTCGCGGGCCGAGCTCGAGCCGGACCGGGACGCCGCGCATCTCCCACTCGTTGTACTTGAAACCCGGGGTGAGGTGGGGACGGGCATCGACATGGGTCCGCACCCCTACCGACCGCAGGCGGCGGGCCAGCTCGTCGGCCGCTTCCTCGACCGCGACGTTGCCGCCGCGGGTGATCGGCACGATCACCACCTGGTGGGGCGCCAACCGCGGCGGGAACACCAGGCCCTTGTCGTCGCCGTGAGTCATGACGATGCCACCGATCATCCGGGTGCTCATTCCCCAGGACGTGGTGTGACACAACTCCTCTCGTCCAGCCTCGCTGGTGAACCGGATGTCGAACGCCGACGCGAACTTGGTGCCCATGTAATGCGAGGTGCCGGACTGCAGTGCACGACCGTCACGCATCATGCCCTCGATCGTGTAGGTCGCCACCGCACCGGCGAACCGTTCGCCGGGTGTCTTCTCACCCGGAACGACCGGGATCGCGGCCAACTCACGCGCCACCTCGTGATAGATGTCCAGGGCCAGCATCGTCTCGCGGCGGGCGGCAGCCTCGTCGACGTGCGCGGTATGACCCTCCTGCCACAGAAACTCTGTCGTGCGCAGGAACATTCGCGGCCGCAACTCCCACCGCACCACATTCGCCCATTGATTCAACAGCAGCGGCAGGTCGCGGTGCGAGCTGATCCACTTGGCCATCATCTCGCCGATCACCGTCTCCGACGTCGGCCGCACCACCAACGGCTCCTCGAGAACCTTCCCGCCGGCACGAGTGACCACCGCCAGTTCCGGGGAGAACCCTTCGACGTGTTCGGCCTCCCGGCCCAGGTAGCTTTCCGGAATCAGCAACGGGAAGTACGCATTCTCGTGACCGGTGTCCTTGATGCGACGGTCCAGCTCGGACTGCAACAGCTCCCACAACCGGTACCCGTACGGCCGGATCACCATGGTGCCCTTGGCCGGACCTCGATCCACGAGACCCGCCTTGAACACCACCTCGTTGTACCAGGCAGCGAAGTCCTCACTCTGGGCTGTCACACCACGCTCATCCCGTGCCATGCCCAGACAGACTACTCGGGAGAATCAGCCGTCCGCAGCTGTCGAATGACGAGTTCCGGTGCAGCCTGTCCGAGATCACCCTCGCCGCACCGGCGAGGACAGACAGGGAGGCCAGATGACCGCAGCCCATGCCGTCTCGCCTGGCTGGGAATGGTGCTCGCGATCTCGTTCCTGAGTCCGTCATCCGTTACGCTGCTGCCCAGCCGCATTGTGTGTTCGTTTTTTTCGTTTTATGGTGAGGTATGGGCGCTGGGTCGAACCACACGGTATTGCCGCCGGCCACCGACGACCGGGATCTTCTCGCAGCACTGAAGGCCGTTCTTGCTGGTTCTGAGGAGGTGTCGATCTCGTCCCCGGGCGGGTCGGTGCCGTTGCCGGACAGTGTTCGGGGGTTGCTCGTCGACGCGGTTGCTGCTTTGGATCGGGGTCAGGCGGTGACGGTGGAACCTCATCGCACGGTGTTGACGACGCAGGAGGCCGCGGACCTGTTGGGCATTACGCGGCCGACGTTGGTGCGGTTGTTGGAAGCGGGGAAGATCCCGTACACGTCGCCGGGCCGGCATCGGCGGGTGGAGTTGGCGGACGTGCTCGAATTCCAGCAGGGTGAGCGGGCGCGCCGGGGCCAGGTGTTCGAGGAGATGGCGCACGAGGAACCCCCGGACCCGGGCGATGCCGCTGACGGCTTCGTGTCGACTCGTTGATCTGGGCAGGGTGACCTATGACGACCTTGCGGGTAGTTCTCGACACGTGCGTCATGCTTCCCCAGGCCCTGAACAACCTGCTGCTGACGCTGGCCGATTCCGAGTTGTTCCGGCCGGTGTGGACAGCGGATCTGCTAGACGAGGTCGAGCGCAACCTGTCCGGGGAGAGGTTCGGTACGTCGCCGCAGCAGGCGGCGCGGCGAGTGCAGCAGATGCGCAGAGCATTCCCCCTCGCAGAGGAGGAATCACGCGGATACCGTGAGCTGATCCCCGCGATGACCAACGATCCGAAGGACCGGCACGTCCTGGCTGCGGCGGTGCGGTCCGGTGCGGGTGTGATCGTGACCGCCACCCTGCAGGATTTCCCGCCGGCGGCCCTCGATCCGTTCGACGTCGAGGCGATCCACCCCGACGAATTCCTCTGTGATCTGCTCGATCTGGACCCGGAAGCAGTGCTCGAGAGCATGCACGTACTGCTCGAACGGAACATGCTCCCGCCGCGCACGGTGGGGGAACTGCTCGAGTCGCTCGAGCGGCTGACCCCACAGTTCGTCAACGCCGTCCGCGCCTTGCTCGTCGCCCGGGGCGAGGCTCCCGACATTGGTGCGGTGCCGGCTGCGTCCTCCTTTCCTGAGTTGACCGACGAACAGGTCAGCGCCTTGCTGCCCGAGATGCGGGAGGCCTACCTCGAGCTTCGTGCGATGGATCCGGCGGAATTATTGCGGTTCCTCGGGCATACGAAGCTGGTGAGTGCGGCGTGGGCGTTCTTGACGTCGGTGTGCGTCGACGGTGATCTGTTATCGGTGTGGCCGAACGTGGATCCCGACTTCCGGTCGGTACTCGCATGGCGGTGGGTGCGGGACAACCATTATCAGATGACTGTCGACGGTTGGGAGGGTGAGGCGGTCGCGGCGGCCCTCGCGGGTCCGGTGCCGGAGCATCCGCTGTGGGTGCATTTCGAGCGTGTGCATGTGCGGTCGTTCCGGGCGATGCTGCCGGACCCGGCGACGTGGGGGATCGGTACCGGAACAAGGATCGTGGGCCCCGGTGTGGAGGTGCTCTATGTGCACGAGATGTCGACGCTCGACAGCGGTGTGTGGGAGCCGAACGTTCCTCGGCCGGTGTTTCCGATCCTGATGCATCTCGTCGACGATCGGTGGCTGGTGCGGAATCTGGGGTCCGAGGAGGACCCCGCCGCCTCGGCCTGATTCCTTCGCACCCGAACCTCGCCCGTACCTCGAGCGCGTTTGATTTCAGCTTCCTCACGCAGAAGTCCATAGCGTCCCGCAGATTCGGCTGATACCGGAATTCGTCCACATCGATTCATCCGGTCCGCGATACGTTCGGTGAAATCTGCCCAACGGCGTGATCCAGCTGACTCATCACTGAGGTAGACGTAATCCCAGTCATTCGAGGATGAGCGGGAGTTTCGTCGCCAGCTCGCCGAGTTCGGCCTTCTCCGTGTCGGTCGGGTCCCGCCGTCCGGTGCCGACCAGCAGTGCGTCCCTGTCGGAGAACGACGCGGGGAATGCGGCCCCGGCGATCTTCTCCAGCAAGTCGCGGGACCGGGCGAGGCCCTCTGCGGGCGGTTCCGCCACGCCTGGGAGGTAAGCGATCAGGTCGAGGTGGTGCAGCGTCGATTCCAGGACATACGCGGAGAGGTAGTCGCCTGCAGTGAGGACCTCGTCGCGGGTGCTGATCCGCAGATTCGGGTCGGCGAGTTCGGCGGCGCGGCCGGCGGCGGAGCCGACGTCGTCGAAGTGGTATTTGAGCAGCCGAGGCTCCTGGTACGCGGCGGCCAGACGGACGATCAGCGCGTCGAGCGGGTCGTCACCGGTCGGCGGCGTGTCGGCGAGGTCCCAGTAGGTCACGGCGTCGCGAGTCGGTTCCGTGTCGGCGGGGGTGACGAGGGTGATCAGGACGTCCTGCGCGTCGATGATCAGGTGGCACACCAGATCCCGCACGAGCCAGCCGCTACAGCCGGACTGCTGTGCGAAGTCCTCGTCCGGCAGGTCGGCGACCGCCGTGCGCAACGCCGACCACGAGCGTGAGAAAAGATCCACATCGGCACGGTAGTGCGGGCGTACCGTCGATGTCATGACCGAGGACAACCAGGTTGCGCCGTGGGACGACATCTACCGAGGCGACGCGGAGGAATTTACGGGACCGGTGCCGTGGAACATCGGTGAGCCGCAACCCGAGATCGCCGGGCTGATCGCGGAGGGCAAGTTCCGCAGCGACGTGCTGGACGCGGGCTGCGGGCATGCCGAGACGTCGCTCTATCTTGCGGCGCAGGGCTACACGGTGGTGGGCCTGGACCTGTCGCCGACGGCCATCGCGGTGGCTCAGGCCGCCGCAGCCGATCGTGGACTGACGACGGCGACGTATCAGGTGGCGGACATCAGTTCGTTCACGGGTTTCGACGGCCGGTTCTCCACGATCGTCGACAGCACCCTGTTCCATTCCCTTCCCGTCGACCGGCGGCGCGACTACCTGCGCGCGGTCGCTCGGGCGGCCGCACCCGGCGCGTCCTACTACATCCTGGTGTTCGCGAAGGGCGCCTTCCCCGAGGGCGAGGGACCGAACCCGGTGACCGACGACGAGCTGCGCGAGGCCGTCGCCGAGTTCTGGACCATCGACGACATTCGCCCGGCCTTCATCCACGCGCTGCTCGGCCCGGAACAGGCCGCCAGCTGGGAGCACGACGAGAAGGGCCGGTCCAAGCTGCCGGCGTGGCTGCTGTCGGCTCACCTCGACTGAGTCAGCAGTCGGAAACCCTTACCCGGCTGAGCTGTTCGTACCGGACGGGCGCAGGAGGAATTCTCCGGCGAGTTGGATGGCTTCGCGTGTGGTGTACCCGGGGTGGTCCGCGACGATGAAGTGGCGGCCGATCGCAAGTCCGAACATGAGGGTGCTGCGTGCCTCGATTTCGTCGGGGTCGGTGACGAAGGTGCCGAACATCTTTCGCAGGAAGTCCATCCGCTCGTTGTCGATGGCGTGCAGGCGCGCCGCGACGGACCGGTCGTGGTGGGCCCAGGCCCGGATCGCGAGATCGATCCGTTGAAAGTCCTCCGAGTAGGTCAGTTGCCCCACGCGCCGGATTCTGTCGGCGGGGGTGCCGCCTTCGGCATCGGCTTGGGCGATAACGGCTTTGGTGCAGCGGCGTTCCCACTCGTCGAGCATCTCGGTGAGCAACGCGGGACGGCCGTCGAAATAGCCGTAGAACCCGCCCTTCGTCACGCCGAGTTCGGCGGCGAGAGTCTCGACGCGGACGGCGTCGGGCCCTCCTCGCGCGAGGGCGTCGAGGCCCGCCTCTATCCAGCGGGCTCGTGTCGTGCGGGCGACGGCGGGAATCGGGCCACCTCCATTGATCGCGTTCAATTTGTACGGTACCGTATAGATGAAATATACGGTGCCGTATAGATCGGGGACGACAGTGCCACGAATAGCAGAGGCCACCTACATCGAGCAGCCCTGGCGCATCCACGAATTCACGCGAGACTTCGACGTCGAGGACGCGTGGTCGTTCCGCACTCCCGGAGCCGGGCCCGACGACTTCCCGACGATGCTCGCGGCGATGCGAGCCGCAGGCGGACCCGCGAGGCAGCCCTGGCTGGTGAGGTTCCTGTTCGCCGCCCGATGGAAACTCGGGGCACTCTTCGGCTGGGACAATGCCTCAACTGGTGTCGGTGAGCGGGTTGCCTCGCTCCGCGACCGCCTGCCCAGCGATCTCCGGTCCGCTCCGCGCGGCCCGGACGACGAGGGCATGCCCCTCACCGCGGTGTACGAGCTCGACACGGAGTCCGCCCGCGAGCTGGCGAACAAGACCGTGCACACCGTGATGCATCTCGGCTGGGCGAGAGGAGCGAACGGCGATTACGAACTGCAGATGACCGTTCTCGTCAAACCCAACGGATGGTTCGGGCGGCTCTACATGACCGCCATCGCGCCTTTCCGATACCTCGTCGTGTACCCCGCCCTGACCCGGCAATGGGAGCGAGCGTGGCGCGACCGCCACCAAGCGGCGACGAGGTAGACGGCTTTCGGACTCAGCGGCTCACCGCGGTTTCCCGCTCGACGCGCGACAGCTTCTCCGGGTTGCGCACGATGTAGAGCCCGGTGATCTTGCCGTCGTCCATCCGCACCGCCACGACGTCGTCGATTTCCCCGTCGAGCCGGACGATCAGCGCGGGGGAGCCGTTCATCTGCACCGGCTCGACCGACACCGTGCCGTCGATCCGGGGCAGGCCGGCCGCCAGCAGGCGACCCACCTTGTCGGCCCCCACGATGGGCCGCAGCACGGCCTGCTTGACTCCGCCACCGTCACCCAGGAGGACGACGTCCGGTGCGAGCAGGTCGAGCAGGCTCTGCAGATCGCCCGTTTCGAGCGCCCGTTGGAAGGCCTCGAGTGCGTCTCGGGACTCGGCCGGGGATACGACGCCGCGCGGCCTGCGCGCCGCGACATGCGCCCGCGCCCGGTGCGCGATCTGACGGACGGCGTCCGGGCTCTTGCCGACGGCGTCCGCGATCTCGCCGTACTCCAGAGCGAACACCTCACGCAGCACGAACACGGCCCGCTCGGTCGGCGCGAGCGTCTCCAGCACCAGCAACATCGCCATCGAGACGCTGTCGGCCAACTCGACGTCCTCGGCCACATCGGGCGCGGTCAGCAGCGGCTCGGGCAACCAGGGGCCGACGTAGGACTCCTTGCGCCTGCTGAGTGTGCGCAGCCGGACGAGCGCCTGGCGGGTGGTGATCCGGACCAGGTACGCACGCTGATTGCGGACCGTGTCGAGATCGACCCCCGCCCACCGCAGCCAGGTCTCCTGGAGGATGTCTTCCGCGTCGGCGGCCGAGCCGAGCATCTCGTAGGCGACGGTGAACAGCAGATTGCGGTGGGCGACGAACGCCTCGGTGGCGGGGTCCGAACGATCGTCCTGGCTCCCGCCGCGATCTGCGGGTGTGGTCTGCGACGTGCCGGCCATGGTGGCTCCTCTTCACTCTCGACTGTGTCACACACCAGACACCGGACCCCGCCGTTTTGTGACACCAGACGGCAGCCGACCCGTGTTGCCCGCTGCCAAATTACGTGACTTCGAGGCAGCGGCGTGAACGATTTGTCACAAGGATCGGGTCGCCGGCATCTCATGTTCGTTCCGAGCAGTACACGACACCACGAGTGAGGACGAAGTCATGGACGCCCGATTCAACCTGTTCGACAACGAGATCGCCCTGAAGTTCGGCAAGGGGTTCGCCAACGCGTCCCTGGTGATCGACCAATCGCCACTGCCGAAGGCCACTCAGGAACTGGTCAAGATCCGGGCCAGTCAGATCAACGGCTGCGGCTTCTGCACCGACATGCACACCAAGGACGCCACAGCTGCCGGCGAGACCCCGGTCCGGCTCAACCTCGTCGCGGTGTGGCGCGAGGCCACCGTGTTCACCGAGGCAGAGCGGGCCGCGCTGGCGCTCAGCGAGGAAGGCACCCGGCTCGCCGACGCCCACCACGGCGTGTCCGACGAGACCTGGGCCCAGGTGCGCAAGCACTACGACGACGACCAGATCGCCGCGCTGGTCTCGCTGGTCGCCCTGATCAACGCCGCCAACCGGATCAACGTGATCGTGCGCAATCCGGCGGGTTCGTACGAGCCCGGCATGTTCGCCAGTATGACGAGCTGACCGGCAGACGACAGCCTCCTGACAACGAGCCCTTGACTTTGACACAGTGACAAGGACTCGAATGGTCGGCGAAGGAGGTGGTTGTCGTGAACACAACCAACCACGGTGGGTCGAATGCCCACCTCGTCGACGCACTGTCCGCAGCCGACCCGTCGGGTCGGCTGCGGGCGGCGCTCTCCGCAGGCACACGCCCCGATCCGCATCTCACGGACACTCTCGTCGATCGGTGCGCCGTCGAACCGGACTTCTTCGTCCGGGACATGCTGACCTGGGCATTGTGCCGCTTCCCGACCGAGCTCACGGTGCCGAGACTGGTCCGGGAGCTCGGGTCGGACACCGCGCAGGCCCGCAGTCAGTCGCTGCACACCCTGTCCAAGATCGGGGACCGGCTCGCCTGGCCCGCCGTGTCGGCACTGCTGCACGACGAGCACGACGAGGTCGCGCGCAGCGCGTGGCGGGCCGCCGTGGCACTCGTGCCGCCCGGCGACGAGGCTGCCCTCGCGGCCGATCTGACGACCGAACTCGGACGGGGCAACCAGCACATGCAGCTCAGTCTGAGCCGTGCTCTGGTGGGACTCGGGGACGCTGTCCTCCCGGTCCTCGACGCGGCCGGGACGAATCCCGATCCGCGTATTCGAGCGCATGCGGAGGCGACGAAGCGGCTCTGTCACGACCCCGACAGCGGGTTCACCCTCTCGGTCGAGACGGCGAAACGCGTCGCGGTCACCGGTCCGGACGCGTAGCAGGAGGCGATGGAATGTTGATCGGTGAGGTCTCCCGGCGTTGTGGTGTCAGCACGCGGATGTTGCGCCACTACGACGGGCTGGGACTGGTGAAGCCCACGGGCCGCACGTCCGGCGGCTACCGCGAGTACTCCGCCGACGACATCCGACGCCTCTTCCACGTCGAGAGCCTGAGGACCTTGGGGCTGTCGTTGAACGAGGCCAAGCGGGCACTGGACGAGCCCGATTTCGCACCGGCCGATCTGGTGGGAGACCTCATCCGGCACACGCGCCGGCGGATCGCTGCCGAGCAGGAACTGCTCGGCAAGCTCGAACGCGTCGACGCCGCCTCGCCTGCGGAGTGGGACGACGTCCTGCGCGTCGTCAGTCTGTTGCGTGCGCTCGAATCGGAGTCCGCGGCCCGCCGTCAGCAAGCGATCCTGTCTCAGGACGGGACTGCGTCGCTGCCCGTCGAAGCGCTGGTCGAGGCCATCCTGTCGGAGGACGACACCAATGTGGCCGGAGCGCTGCAGTGGTCGTTGGCGCGGGCCGCCGGCCCGGGACTCGCGGATCTGGCCGACGGTCTCGACGCGGAGGAGGTCGATGTCCGGCGTCGCGTCACTACCGCGATAGCGGCAATCCACACCGCGGAGGCGGCGGTTCATCTGAGACGAGCCCTCGATGATTCGGACGCCACGGTCCGCGGGTACGCGGCCCTCGCTCTCGGCACCCGCGGAAGCGTCGACTCGATACCCGCCCTGATCGAGATGGTCGTCGAGGGGCGGCGCGATGTGGAGGCCGCCGAAGTGCTTGGCCTGCTGACGACGGTCTCACCCTCGGCCGACGACATCGTCCAGGCCCTGCAGGACACGCTCGGTGGCGCCGAGGACGCGCCCACGCGGTTGCGGATAACGCAGGCCCTTGCCGAGATTCCCGGCACCGCGGCCCGGCGGGTACTCGACGGGCTGACCCACGACGGCGACCGGACGATCGCGGCCACCGCAGCCGCGATCGTGAACATGCAGGACCGCGGACGAATCATCGAACGTTGAGCCTCCGACCCGTCCGGAGTCTGTGCTAGCCGCCGCGTTTGCGTCCGAAGGACCCCCGGCCGTTGCGGCGCAGCAGTGCCACCGTGGTGGCGAGGCGCCCCCGATTCAGGTCGGGTTCGAGACCGGCGCTTATGCGGTGCAGCTGGTCGGTGTGCCAGCCGAGGTCGAGTACCCCGTCGAGTGTTTTCAGGTCGACCACCTTGCCGAAGACGCCTCGCATCCCGGATCGCAGTTGGTGTGTGGTGAGAGTGTCGGTTCGCCCGGTGAGAATCACGTCGGCTGCGTCGGTCGTCGTTGCGGTGGGTCGGCCGATACCGACGACATCGCATTCGCCGGCCCCGATCGCCTGATCCATGGCGGTGCGGGAGCGGAAACCGCCGGTGACCGCCAGCGGGACATTTCCTGCCAGCGCGCGGACCGTGCGCGCGTACTCGAGGAAATACGCCTCGCGGGCGCGTGTACTGGCCGCGGCGGTGCCCATCATGGCGGGGGACTCGTAGCTTCCGCCGCTGACCTCGATCAGGTCGAGGCCTTCCTGCGCCAGTGCCGCGACCACGCCGCGCGACTCGTCCTCGGTGAATCCGCCGCGTTGGAAGTCGGCCGAGTTGAGTTTGATGCCGACCGCGAAGCCGGGCGACACCCTCGCGCGGATGCGGCGCACGACCTCGAGGACGAACCGCATCCGCCGCTCCGGGTCACCGCCCCAGTCGTCGTCGCGCCGGTTCGCCAGCGGTGAGAGGAACTGGGCGACGAGGTAGCCGTGTGCACCGTGAATTTGCACGCCGTCGAAACCCGCTGTCTCGCAAACGAGAGCGGCGGCGGCGAAACGTTCGATGATGTCCTCGATCTCGCCGGGAGTCAGCTCACGCGGGGTTACCGCGCCGGGAATATCGAGCGGGACCGCGCTGGGGGCGACGGGAGTGTGCCCGAGCGCCAGCGGGTTCGACTGGCGTCCCGGATGGTTGAGTTGCACCCAGATCGGTACGCCGGCGTCTTTGGTCGTCTTGGCCCAGCTTGTCAGTGCGTCGAGGTCGCGTTCGTCCTCGATGACGATATTGCCCGGCTCACCGAGCTGGGTGCGGTCGATCATGACGTTGCCGGTGACGAGTAGACCGTACCCGCCTCGACTCCAGGTGGTGTAGAGCCGCTCGAGGCGGCCGTCGGGAGCGTTCCGCGCGTCGCCGAGCGCTTCGCTCAACGCGGCCTTCATGATGCGGTTCGGGAGCACCTGGCCGCAAGGCAGTGGCAATGGGTCGTGGAGGGACGACATAGAGGTTTCCTTTCAGACGGATTCGTTGGTCACGACGTTGCAGAGAGCGCTGTGTGGGCGGCCCGCAGTGCAACCTTGTCGATCTTGCCGACCGCGTTCTTGGCGATGGTGTCCACCACGACGAGCGCGGTGGGGCGCTTGTAGCGGCTGAGTTTGCGCGCGCAGAGCGCTTGCAACGCAGCGGGATCGACGGTCGAATCGGGTGTCGGCTGGACATAGGCGACGACGACCTCACCCCAGATGGTGTCGGGAACGCCGATCACGGCGGCCTCGAGCACGGACGGGTCGCCGGCGAGGACGTCCTCGATTTCCCTGGGATAGATGTTCTCCCCGCCGCGGATGATCATGTCTTTCGAGCGCCCCACCAGGGTCAGGTAGCCCTCCGGATCGAGGTGGCCGACATCGCCCGTGTGCAGCCATCCGTCGATGACGGTCTGTGCGGTGTCCTCCGGACGGCCGAGGTAGCCGCGCATCACATTGGGGCCGCGCACGACGACCTCGCCGTCCACCCCGGGGCCCAGTTCGACGCCGTTCTCGTCGACGATGCGCATCTCCTGACCCGGGAAAGCGATCCCCACCGTTCCGGCGCGCCGAGGTCCCGAGACCGGGTTGAGAGTGGAGGCGCAGGTCCCTTCGGACAGCCCGTAGCCCTCGAGGAGGGCAAACCCGTACCGGTCCTCGAACCGGGTCAGCAACTCCGCTGAGGCGGGTGCGGCGCCGCAGATGCCGAACCGCAGTGAGGACGTGTCGGGCCGAACATCGGCCGGAAGCGCCGCCAGGATGCTGTAGATCGTCGGCACCGCGCTGAAGTAGGTGGGGCGTTCGGATTCGACGAGGTCGAAGAAGGTTCGGGGATCGAATCGGCCGGCGATGACGACGCTCGCGCCGGCGAGTAGCGGGGTGAGGACGCTGACGACGATGCCGTTGACGTGGAAAAGCGGCAGGATCAGCAGGCATCGGTCTGCCGGACCCAACTGCAGCGCCTGCACACCCATCTCGGCCATGGCGTCGATGTTGGTGTGGTCGAGCATCACGCCCTTCGGCACCCCGGTCGTCCCGCTGGTGTAAATCAGCAGGGCGAGTGCGGACGAGTCCGCAGGTGGTGTGTGATCGGACTCGGTCGCCTCCTGGAACAGCTCGTCGACGGCGAGAGTGGCAACGCCACCCAATAGGGTCGTGCCGTCCTCGACGACGAGCAGCCGTGCGGCGGAGTCGGCGAGCTGCCGAGCGACCTCGACGTCGGTCAGGGTCGGGTTGACCGGGGTGATGGTGGCGCCGAGTCGCCAGGTCGCGAACAGCAGCACCACGAACTCGGTGCGGTTGGTCAGCTTCAGGGCCACGACGTCTCCGGGCCCGATTCCCCGGTCGTGGAGGTGGCGGGTGGCCGCGCGAACTCGGTCGAGGAACTGAGCGTTGGTGAGCGATCCGGTGGCGTCGGAGACCGCGGGTGCGTGCGGGTCGAGATCGGCGCGGCGGTCGGGCAGCGATGCGAAGTTCATCGTGGTCGTGTTCACCTTCGGTGTGGTGCGGCCCGGCCCGGTGACGGTGTGACCGGTGCCGAGTCGAGTTGGCGGGTGAGGAAGTCGATCTGGTCACGGACCAAGGCCTCGAAGGGTTCGCCGAGGTAGAAGTCGAAGTGGCCGGCGTCGTAGGTCTTGATCTCGCCTCGTGGTGCGGTCCGCGCGTATCGGAGGGTCTGGGCGGGTGGGGTGACGGTGTCGGTGTTGCTGATGCAGAAGAGGATCGGGAAGGCGATGTTCTTTGCTACCCGCCCGGGCCGGTAGGTAACGAGACTGGGAATCACCCGGGCCGCTACCTCGTTTCGGAACGTCGTCCCTGCCGGCACGAGGGCCTGGTAGCCGGGCAGTGCGTCCGGGGCGTTCATCAGTGCCAGTGAGCCGGGGGGCCCGGCGAGCGGAATCATGACCGGCGCGCGCCGCCCAACCTTGGCCATCAGATCCCGGGCGACCACGGGGGAGGCCTTCACTGAGGCGGTCGGGCCGAGCGCGAGCGCGGAGGCGAGACCGTCGGTGAACGGGCACTGCGCGACCGCCGCCCGCAGTTCGGGGTGCCGTGACGCGACGGTGATGGCGTGGCCGCCGCCGAAGGAACTGCCCCAGACCGCGATGCGGGTGCTGTCGAGACCGCCGCGAGCCTTGACCCAGGAGATGGCGGCATCCCAGTCGGCGAGCTGGCGCTTGATCGACAGCAGCTGACGGGGTTGGCCGCCGCTGTCACCGAAGTGCCGATAGGTGAACGCGAAGGCGGCGATGCCGGCCCTGGCGAAGCGTTCGGCGAAGGCGTCCAGGCGCATGTCGCGGGTGGCGCCGAGGCCGTGGCCGAGGATGACGACGGGCGGTGAGGTGACGCCGGTGGGCAGATACAGCCACGCGGCGCAGGAGCTGTCACCGGAGGAGAAGAGGACGTCGTGGCGGGTGAAAGGTTTCTTGGTGGCCATGGCTGGTCTCATCGTCCGTTCGTCGAGCCGCCGGGCACGCGGCCCGATTCGAGGGCCTGCTTGTAGATGTCCGGGTTGTAGAGGGGCAGCTCACCGGTGGCGTCGGTGGTCGCGAGGTAGTCGAGCATCAGCTGCTGGCCGTCCTCGGATTGGTCGGTGCCGAGGAATTCGGTGCGCTCGACGTGCAAACCCTCCGTCAGCGACATCGATCCGCCGAAATACACGGATCTTTTGACCGCCGCGACCGCCTCCCTCGGGCGGGCACCGAAGTACTCGGCGAGTTCGGTCGCCCGCGTGATCACGTCGCCCGGGGCCACGACCTCGTCGACGGCTCCGTTGGCGAGGGCCTGCGCGGGAGTGAACGGCCTGCCTTCGAGGATGGCGACCAGGGAGCGGTGGGTGCCGATCAGTCGGGTCAGGCGCTGGGTACCGCCACCACCCGGATTGATTCCCAGCAGTACCTCGGGCTGGCCGATGAAGAAGTCACCGTCGGCCATGACCCGCAGGTCGCACGCCCAGGCGAATTCCGCGCCGAGGCCGAGGGCTGAACCATTCAGGGCGGCAACGAAAATGACGCCACTGGCGTTCATCTTCAGAAACGTCGCGTGCAGCCGGTCGAGCTGGACCGCTCCCCACAGCGGGGTCCTGCGCACCACGGGCTCGAGGGCGCGGGCGCGATCAGCGCCTCTGGCCGCCCGCGCGATCGCGGAGGCACCGCGACGGCCCAGCGGCGGGACCGCTGCACCCTCTTCCTGCAGCCACCGCACATCCGCATGGCTGACGAACCGGCCGGGGCGTGTCCCGGTGAACACGACCGCACGGACGTGCGCGTCGCGGTCGACGCGGTCCACCAACTCCTCGAGCTGGTTGGCTATGTCGAGGCCGAACAGGCTGTGCGGGCCGCCGTCGACGCGGACGATCAGCACGTCCCCGCGGTCCTCGACCTCGAGATGGCCTTTGTCTTCGTGTGTCATGAGATTCACATCCGTACATGGGAGGAAGGGGAAGGACGTGCGGCGAGCACCCGTGGGAGCGGCCATCAACCTGTAACTTCGTTATGACGTACTATAACCATGTTATGCGGTGGTGGCAAGGGTCACTCGGCACTTCGGTGCCCACCGGGCGGAAAATGCGAAGTCAGGTGGAGATATGGGAGAGACGTCGCCGACCACACCCGAGGGTGTGCCGGAGCGGCTGATTCGAGCCACGGTCGGCCTGCTGGCCGAACAGGGCCCGTCCGCGATCAAGGCGCGGACGGTGGCGTCCGCGGCCGGACTGTCGACGATGGTCGTCTACCACCACTTCGGCGGCATCCCCGAGCTCGTCCGCGCGGTCGCAGACCATGGATTCACCGAACTCGGCACGGCCTTTTCCCAGGTTCCTGTGACGGAGGATCCGGTCGTGGATCTGTTCGTGCTGGCATTGACGTGCCGGCGCCGGGCGCGCGAGAACCCCCACCTCTACGACCTGATGTTCGGACTCTCCACTCGTGCCACCTACCGACCGTTGGAGTCGGACGTGCGGTTGAGTGGACATTCTCCGGCCTTCCGTGATGCCTACACACACGTCACCGACGCGTGTGCGCGCTTGGTGAACTCCGGCAGGGTCGAGCCCCACGCCCCGGAGGTGGTCGCGGCGCAGTTGTGGAGTTACGTGCACGGCTACATCACTCTCGAGCTGGGCGAGCACTTCGCCGAGTTCGACGACGCGGTGGGACAGGTGCTGCTGCCGATGGGCGTGAACTTTGCCGTCGGCCTCGGCGACACGCGCGAACGTGCCGAGGTCTCACACGAGAGGGCCGTGCGCATGTACGACTCGGTCCGGCCCGCTTTGGACAGCTCGGCGGGCGCCTGAGCCGAGACCGCGGGGCCCCGGCGCGAAGTCGTTGCTGGGGCTCGGAGCCATCCCGACTGGAGGTTGCTAGAGCAGGGGCATTGCCTTCGTCATATAACGAAGTTACAGTTGCCGCATGAAACGTGATCTCGTGGGCCGCAAAGTAATCGTCACCGGAGCCGCGCGCGGCATCGGCGAGCAGGTAGCACGCCTTGCCGCGGCGCAGGGTGCTCGGCTCGCCCTGATCGGTCTCGAACCCGACAGACTGCGCGCCCTTTCCGAGGAACTCGGCCCGTCGGCGCACTGGTGTGAGGCGGACGTGCGCGACAGCGCGGGATTGCGGTCCGCGATCGACGAGTGCGCCGATGTCATGAACGGCGTCGACATGGTCGTCGCCAACGCCGGAGTGGCCGCCTACGGAACGGTGCGACACGCGGACGAGGCGTCCTTCGAGCGAGTCGTGGACATCAACCTGAACGGCGTATTCCGCACCCTCAAGCATGTGACACCTCATCTGCAACGCAGCCGGGGCCACGTCCTGATCGTGGCATCCGCACTGTCCTTCACTTCGATTGGCGGTCTGGCCTCTTACGGCGCGAGTAAGGCCGGGGTCGAGTCGCTCGCACTTGCCTATCGCGCGGAAGTGGCCCACCTCGGGATCACCGTCGGTCTTGTCCATCCGTCCTGGATCGATACCGACCTCGTCCGGGGCGCCGAGGTCGACATTCCTTCTTTTCAGCAGATGCGCCGGCGCCTGCCGTATCCGGGGAACGTCACGACCAGTGTCGACCGAGCGGCCTCCGCCATCGTCGACGGGCTCGCATACCGGCGCGGTCGCGTCTACGTTCCCCGGGCGGTCGCCGTCGCCAACTGGGCCAAGGCGCTGCTGAATTCTCCGGTCGTGTGGCCGTGGACCAGGCGGTTCTCCGCCGCGACAGTTCCCGCCCTCGAAACCGAAGTTGCCGCCTTGGGCAGGAACGACCAACTCGTTCCAGAGTTGCCGCACCTCAGTGAAAACGATCAGCGCAGCCCGGCGCACATCTAGCGAAACCGGCTGTGGTCCGCACGAACACAAGAGATAGGAAATCACGATGAAGGCTGCCGTTCTCGATCGATACGGGAACATTGACGGTGTGCGGGCGGGTGAGGTACCCGACCCGGAGTTGCGAGATGATGACGTCCTGGTTCAAATCCACGCCGCGAGTGTGAACCCCTTGGATCTGAAGATCCTGGAGGGGAAGCTCAAAGCTATTCTGCCGTACCGCCTACCGATCGTCCTGGGCAACGACCTGGCCGGTGTCGTCGTTCGAGTCGGCGCCGCGGTGCGCCGATTCAAGCCCGGCGACGAGGTATACGCGCGGCCCCGGCAAGATCGGATCGGCACGTTCGCGAAATTCATTTCCGTGAACGAGGAGGACGTGGCGATCAAGCCACGAGAACTCACCATGGAAGAGGCGGCGTCGATCCCTCTGGTCGGTTTGACCGCGTGGCAAGCGCTGATCGAGAGGGCAAATCTGCAAGCGGGACAGAAAGTTCTGGTCCATGCCGGCTCAGGCGGTGTCGGCACGTTCGCGATTCAACTGGCCAAGCATCTCGGCGCGACCGTGGCCACGACAACGAGCACCGGGAATGCCGATTGGGTCGAGC
This sequence comes from Rhodococcus sp. P3_B8, assembly GCF_056402775.1. Classification (NCBI taxonomy): domain Bacteria; kingdom Bacillati; phylum Actinomycetota; class Actinomycetes; order Mycobacteriales; family Nocardiaceae; genus Rhodococcus; species Rhodococcus sp. P3_B8. Next base: position 235,100 of record NZ_JBFUGT010000001.1, on the reverse strand, counting down.
GCCTCGGTGCGGATGTCGTCATCGACTACAAAAAGGATGATTTCGCGGAGATCCTGCACGACTACGATCTCGTCCTCGACACCCTCGGCGGTGAGACGCTCAAAAGATCACTCCGCGTTCTCAAACCCGGTGGACAGATCATCTCCATCTCCGGTCCACCCGATCCCAGCTTCGCGAAAGAAGCCGGATTGAACTGGATCGTGCAACAGGTGATGTGCCTGCTGAGCTTTCGAATCAGACGGGCAGCGAAACGACGCGATGTGACCTATTCGTTCCTGTTCATGAAATCGAGTGGAGAACAACTACGCCGGCTTGCGTCCATCATCGATGCCGGCGCCATACATCCGGTCGTCGATCAGGTCTTTCCCTTCGAATCAACCAAAGCAGCACTGGATTACGTCGAGCAGGGACGCGCAAAAGGCAAGGTCGTTGTCAAGGTCGGAGGACAATCCCATAGCGAGGCCACCTTCTGATGTCGTCGGGATCGGGTACTTCCGTCGACACCAGTCGATGGCGAGTCAGAACTGGCGTCCGCGGTCGACAGGCAGTGAGTGAAACGCGAAACCGTGGAACGACGCAGAATAGTCTTGCTGGGCGCGACAGGGTATACCGGGCAACGAGTACTCCGAGAGCTGCTCGCACGCGGTGAGGAGCCGACCCTGGTCGGCCGAAACCATACTAGTGGGGCCATTCATGCAGCTCGGTCTGGCGACGGTGACCGCGGCGGTACAKGCGGGGGCGCACTACTTCGACTCCACCGGGGAGGGAACCTTCGTCCGGCGTGTCTTCGAGTTGGACTCCGTCGCGACAGCCCGCGGAGCGACCGTAGTGCCGGCGTTCGGCTACGACTATGTACCGGGCAACCTCGCCGGCGCGCTCGCGCTGACGAGCGCGGGGGATCGGGCCACCCGGATGGAGATCGGCTACTTCCTCACCCGTGCAGGACATGGTGACGCGCTGCGATACCGAAGCGGCCTGCGTGATGTCTTCAGCCTGACCACGGGGGGCACGCGGAAGACCCTGGTCAGTGCGGCGGCCGATGATGCGTTCGCCTATCGCCACCCGCACGCCGGGGCTCCCGCCCGCCTGGTCGACGAGCGCGTCGGCAAGCGTGTGCGCACCTTCAGCTACGCGGGCGTGAACCGTGCGGCGATGACCGTCACCGGCTCGGAGCATCTGGGCCTGCCGGAAGTCTTCGCCCAGCTGGAGAATATCGACGTGTGCATGGGGTGGTTGGGGCGATGGACGCGTCCGATACGGACGGCCACCGCGCTCCCTGCACCCCTCCTGCGGTCGGCGCCGGCACGGGCCGCACTGACCTGGCTGTCCGAGCGGCTCCCCGGATCGCACCGTGAGCCGGACAGCGACGGCCGTTCGCTGGTCATCACCGTCGCCCGCGACGACTCCGGACGGGCATTGGCCACGACGGCCCTTGCCGGACCTGATCCTTATGAGATGACAGCATCGCTCTTGGCCTGAGGTGCCGTCCGCGCGGCAGCGCCGGATGCCGTCCTCGAGCCCGGCGTGCACGGCCCTGTCGCGGCCTTCGGCCTCGACACTCTCCGAATCGGCGCGTCCGAGGTCGGTCTTCACGATGTCGACGAACCGTCAGCTTTGCGTGCGGCACACGATGGCACAGACCCGGTAACTCGAAGTGTGAATCGGACATTCGCGTGACTGTCGACCACGCTCGGCGACCTAGCGGGTCGTCGCGGAGTGCACGGGGTACGCCGAGGAGCGACCGGTCGGGCGGTTTCCACCGTCGGTCACACCCACCGAATTTCCCAGCCCATTGCGGCCTTTGACCGATTGACGGCCATCCGTTGCGGGTAGTCGGGTTCGGGGTTGGTTCGCACCGGACTTACCGATCTGGGGTACGCCGGGCGGCCGGCTCCGGGCGCTCGGCGTCGACCGATGACGGCCGATGCGGGTGAAGGGAGTCGACGATGATGACCCGATTGCAAATCGCGGCAGCGGTGGTCGTGGGCTATTGGCTGGGCCGAGGGCACCGGAAGAAACTGGGACTGCTGCTCGCGGCGGCGGGTGCCGGCCGCCTCGCCGGCGGACCCCAGGAGATGGTGGACCGGGCCTCGAAACTGCTGCAAACCTCGCCCGAGTTCGCCGAGCTCAGTGAATCGGTGCGTGGCCAACTCCTCGACGCCGTGAAAGTGGCGGCCATGACCGCCGCCACCGCCCGAGTCGACGCACTCAACAATCGGCTGCTCTCCGGCAGCGATGCGGTCCTGGAGACCGCCGAAGACCTGGTCGAGGACACCGCGGACATGGCCGGAGACGTCAGCGACGACACTGTGGACACGGTGGAGGAAGCCGCCGATGACACCGCGGGCAGAATGCACAAGCTCGTCGACGACACCGTGGGCATGGTGGGCGCGCTGGGACGCAAAAAACGACCGAAGAAGACACCGCCGCCGGACGACGTCGACGACGAGACGGCAGAGGAGGCCGAGGAACGACCGGCGCGGCGACCGCCCCGCAAGCGGAGCACCCCGGCGAAAACCTCCGGTAGTCGAAAGCGAGGAGCACAGCGATGACCACAGCAGGTGGCGGCCCGAGTTCCAGCAGCCTCGCCGATGTCATTGACACCATCTTGGACAAGGGCCTCGTCATCGACGCCTACGTGCGGGTCTCGCTGGTCGGTATCGAACTGCTCACCATCGACGCCCGCGTCGTTGTCGCCAGTGTGGATACCTACCTGCGCTTCGCCGAGGCGGTGAACCGACTGGAGATCGGCAGCGAACCGAAGGGCCTGACCGACCTCGTTTCCGATGTGAAGGGCAGCGGCAGCACGAAGTCCAAGACCAAGGGCGCGCTCGAGGCCGTGGGGGAGACGCTCGGTGACCTGCTCGGCGGATCGGAAGCCGAACGCGAACCCGAGCCGCGCCGGAGGCGAAAGTGATCGGACGCTGACGTGGCCGCGCCGGCGCTCAGGCTGATTACATATTGCTGTTCCCGATAGGAGACGCCCACAGCCGGGTACGTTCGTGGCATGGGTGACGAGGCAATCGACCCCGAAGTGGCTTATGAAGCCCTGTCCGCCGGCGCACGCCTCGCTCTGCTGCGAAACCCCGAAGGCATCATGCCGCCGCAATTCATCGGGCAGGTGATGGCCGTATGCGGGGACGCGTGCGTCGCGGGGATCAGTGGTGGAGTTGATTCGGTACCGCAGATGGCGGTTCTCCAAGGGCCACTCTCCGAATACCTCTCCCAGTGCAGGTATGTGCTGGATGCGTGGTGGAACTCCCTGACGCCGCGACTCCGGGCGGTCATCAGGTGTCGCGAGGCGGTACCCGAATCGCTGACACTGCAATTACCCCAACACACGCCCTGGACCGCGGTGTCCACGCCGTGTTCTCACCTGTTGGTGCGGGACTATCTCGAATTGCAGGCAACGGGACTCGAACTGATGTAGGCGGTCACTCGGGGATCTTCTCTCCGGAAATCTCGCCTGGTTCGTATTCGTCGTGGCGGCGTAGCCAACTCATGAAGGGGTCGTCGCCGCGGCGAGGTTGCGGTTCCCAGTCCTCCTGACGGCCGCGGGCAGTGAGGTCGAGCCAGTGATAGGTGCCGAGGAGGATATCGGTGGAGCGCGCGTAACCGGAGTAGGTGTGGAAGATGCGCTCACCCTGGCGGAGGAAAGCACTGACGCCGTGCTCTTCGCCGCACCAGCCTTTCCACGCGGGGTCCGACTGCACGAGTTCGGCCTCGTCCTTGTAGTTGTATTCGACCGGTACGACCGACGCGTCGAGGGTGACGTGGTAGTCGTAATTAAAGTCGCTGCCGTGCGAGGAGTACCAGGGGAAGGTCCAGCCCATTCGCTGTCGGTACTGCTCGAGTTTGTTCAGCGGTGCGCGGGACACGGCCGCGAACGAGGTGTCCCGGGCGTAGAGGTGCCGGAGGTTGCCGACGTTGTCCATCGTGAACGAGCAGGAGGGGCATCCCTCGTCGGCGTCGGGTTCGAACATGAAGTGGTAGATCAGGAGTTGGCTGCGGCCGTCGAACAGGTCGGCGAATCCGGTCCTGCCGTCGGGGCCGTCGAATGCGTAATTCTCGGTGATCTCGACCATCGGCAGCGCGCGCCTGGCGGCGTTGACCCGGTCGCGGTGGCGGGTCAGCTCCTTCTCCTGTGCGAGTAACTCGCGCCGCGCGATGAGCCACTCCTCGCGGGTGGTGACCTGTGGATCGGACGCTGTCATCGTTCGTCTCCTCTCGAAGGGCACCTGCAATCGTCGCAGGCGACTCTCGGCGGTGGCTACCACCGAGACCGGGAACGACTGATTCGCGGTTCGTCTCCTCGTGCAGGATGCGAAGCTGAGTTCGTGAGTAGCGCTCTCCATCCTGCGGTGGAACCGTACGAAGCCGGGTTCCTCGACGTTTCCGACGGCCATTTCCTGTATTGGGAGACCACCGGAAATCCCACGGGGACGCCGGTGCTGTATCTGCACGGAGGGCCGGGATCTGGATGCACTCCCGGCGCACGACGCTTCTTCGACCCGAATGCTTTTCGCGCGGTGCTGTTCGACCAACGCGGATGCGGGCGCAGCCGCCCGCTTGCCGCCGGCCCCGACACCGACCTATCGACCAACACGACAGCACATTTGATGGAGGACATCGAACGCCTGCGTAAGCATCTGGGGATCAGGCGTTGGGTCGTGGCCGGGGTGTCCTGGGGTGTGACCCTGGGTTTGGTCTACGCCCAGCGCCATCCCGAGCGTGTCCTCGCGATGGCGCTCGGAGCGATCACGTCCGGATCCCGAACCGAGATCGACTGGATCACCCGCGACATGGGTCGGATCTTCCCCAGGGAGTGGGAGGAGTTCATCGCTCCCGTGCCGGCCGGCGAACGGGACGGGGATCTGGTGGCCGCGTATGCGCGCCTCCTCGCCGACCCGGACGCGGCGGTGCGCGAGGAGGCGGCGACGAGGTGGTGTGCGTGGGAGGACACCCACGTGTCGTTGATGCCGGGATGGAGACCGAGCCCCCGATACGAGGACGCAACGTTCCGGATGATTTTCGCCAGGTTGGTGACGCATTACTGGAGTCACGAGTGCTTCCTCGTTCCGAACCAGATACTGGAGGGAATGAGCCGTCTGGCAGGTATCCCGGCAGTTCTGGTCCACGGCCGCTTCGATGTTTCGGGACCGTTGGACACGGCCTGGAAGCTCTCGCGGGCCTGGCCGGAGAGTCGACTCGTCGTGGTTGACGATGCCGGCCACGGGGGAGGCGGATTCAGCTCCGCGCTGGTGGCCGCCTTGGACTCCTTCAGCGGGCCATGATCGCGGCGCTTCGAGAGCTTCGGCCGACGTCACGTACTCGTGAGGATGACGAGTCGCTGGGTCGCCCGGGTCATGGCGACGTAGCGGTCGACGGCCCCTTCGATCCCCGTGCCGAAGGTGTCCGGGTCGACGAGGACGACCAGGTCGAATTCGAGCCCCTTCGACAGCTCCGGGGTCAGCGAACGGACACGGGGCGTGGCCCGGAACGTCGGATCGCCGATGACGCAGGCGATCCCGTCGGAGTTCGATTCGAGCCAGGTATCGAGCATCGAGCCCAGATCGGAAACAGATCCGTGTGCGACGGGGATGTCGTTGCTGCGGATGGAGGTCGGCACGTTGGCGTCCGGGAGCACGGCGCGGATGACCGGTTCGGCTTCGGCCATGACCTCTTTCGGTGTCCGGTAATTGACGGTCAGAGAGGCCAGTTCGATCCGGTCGAGCCCGACCCTCTCGAGCCGTTCCTGCCACGACTCCGCGAACCCGTGCCTGGCCTGGGCGCGGTCGCCGACGATGGTGAAGCTCCGGGACGGGCAGCGCAGCAACAACATCTGCCACTCGGCGTCCGTCAGTTCCTGCGCTTCGTCCACGACGACGTGTGCGAACGTGCGGTCGAGCAGGTCGGGGTCGGTGCCGGACAGCGCGGCTTCGTCGACCAGCATCTCCTGCAGGTCCTTCTGCCGCAGTTGTGTCATCAAACTTTCACCGTCGTCGTAGGCATCGGACGCGATCAGGTCGTCGATGACCTTGGACCTCTGCTCGCGTTCGGCGGCGACGGCGGCCTGGTGGCGACGCCGGCGTCGTGATTCCTCCGGGTCGCCGAGCCGCTGCCGTGCTGCGTCGAGGAGCGGCAGGTCGGACACCGTCCAGCGCTGGGCGTCCGGGCGTTGCAGCTTCCGAACGTCGTCGGGGCTGAGCCAGGGCGCGCACTTGCGCAGGTAGGCGGGCACCGACCACAGGTCGGCGACGAGGTCGGCCGCCTCGATCAGGGTCCACGCGTTGTCGAGGGTCGTGCGTAGTTCGTCGTTCTGCTGCAACGACTTCCGGAGCTGGGCGGCCGGAACGTCACCGTCGTACTTGCCGATCAGGATCGTGAGCAGCAGCTCCCAGATCTGCTCGCGCGCCTCGTTGTGCGGAGTACCGGGTTCCGGCGCTTCGAACGCCTCGGCCCAGTCGTCGGCGCTCAGCCAGATGTCGGACCACTCGGTCGCGACCGTCATACCGTCGGTCGGCGGCTCCTCGTAGAACGCGACCGCCGCGTCGATGGCCTTCACCAGATCCGCGGACGACTTCAGGCGGGCCACATCCCGGTCGGTCTCGACCGTCGCGGTGGCACCCTCGGCGACGAGCTCCCGCAGGGTGCAGAGCTGCACGCCCTCCTCTCCGAGGCTGGGCAGGACATCGGCGACGTAGGCCAGGTAGGGCTCGTGCGGACCGACGAACAGCACGCCGTGACGGAGTCGGGGGTCGGAGTAGAGGAGATACGCGGCGCGGTGCAACGCGACGACGGTCTTGCCCGTACCCGGCCCGCCGTCGACGACGAGGGCGCCACGGGATCCCGCGCGGATGATGGCGTCCTGGTCGGCCTGGATGGTGCCGAGCACGTCCCGCATCCGGGCCGACCGGTTGCTGCCCAGGCTGGCGATGAACGCGGACTGGTCGTCGAGCGCGGCGTTGCCTGCGAACCCGTCCGGGGTGAACACCTCGTCCCAGTAGTCGCTGACCCGGCCGCGGGTCCAGCGGTACCTGCGGCGGCGTTCCAGACCCATCGGATTGCCGTGGGTCGCACCGAAGAACGGCTCGGCCACGGGGGAGCGCCAGTCGACGAGCAGCTGATTGCCCGCACGGTCCATGAGGCCGAGTCGTCCCACGTACACGGGCTCGGGGTTGTCTGCACTGACGAAGTGCCCGAGGCACAGGTCCAAACCGTAGCGGCGCAAGGCACGCAGCTCGGCGTTCAGCCGGTGGACCATCATGTCCCGCTCCATCGCCTCCTGGCCCAATCGGCGGGGTGCCTTGCGCTCGGTGTCGATGCGGTGGTCGAGGTCGGCGATCGACTGCTCGAGGCTTTCCGCGATGGCCGCGAAGTGCAGCTCGTCGTCGGCGATAAGCGCCGGGTCGGCCTTGGGTGCGAGGTGGTCGGGAAGGTCGAACGCGCTGGTAGTCAGATTTTTCATGTCATCAGCTCCGATCTGAGGTGCGGGCGATCGTGTCGAGCAGCAACGTCGCGGCGACCGCCGCACCGTCGGTGCGGATCGTGCCCGCCACGGCGGCCGCGCGTGCTCCGGTCTCGGGGGTCAGGGCCGCCGTGAGCGCGGCCGACAGTGACTCGACGGCCGGAACCGGACCGTCGTGCGCCGCGCCGATGCCCAAGTCGGCCACCCGGCCGGCCCAGTACGGCTGATCCACCGCCTGCGGCACCACCACCTGAGGCGCGCCGGCCCGGGTGGCCGTCGTCGTAGTCCCGGCGCCGCCGTGATGCACGACAGCGGCCACGCGCCGGAACAGTGCCTGCTGGTTGACCTCGCCGACGGCGAAGCAGTCGTCCACGTCGTCGATCAGGGCCAGGTCGGCCCAACCGCGCCCGACGAGTACGCGGCGGCCCTGCGCGCGGACCGCCTCGATGGCCACCTCGGCGGCGTCCGTCGCCGCGTGCAAGGGCATGCTGCCGAAGCCCACGAACACCGGTGGTGTGCCTGCGTCCAGGAACGCCACCACGTCGGGCGGGAGTGGGCGGTCGTCGGGCAGGATCCACGCACCGGTCTGTACGACGTCGAGGTCCGGCGTCTCCTGCCACGGATCCAGGGTCGGGTCCGTCGCCAGCCACGGCCGGTCGCCGATGACGTAGTCGCGAACGTTGCCCACCGGGGGCAGGCCGATCGACGCCCGGTTGGTGTCGAGCGCCTCCCCGAACAGTGCATCGATGCTCTGAGCGTCCAGATCCCACAGCGCCCGGTTGTCCGTCACGTCCGGCGGGAACGCCCGGCCCGGATACGCGAGCGGCGGGCGATGCGGCGACGGCAGGGTCAGCTGCTGGAACGTCACGGACACGGGGCGGATGCCCAGCTTCTCGGCCACCGACAGTGCACCGGCAGCGGCCGGCATGACGCCGGTCGCCACCAACGCGTCACATCCCTCGGCCGCCGCGGTGACCGCGTCGAACTGGCCGGCGATCAACTCGGTCGCGCGCCGGGGCAGGTCCGCCGCCGACGGCGCCGCAGTCGTCAGCGCGCGCGCCGACCGGCCGACGGGCACCATCGACACACCGACCCCGGCCAGCCGCTGTGCGAAGTCCTCGTCCGGCGGCGCGCACACCCGCACCTCCGCGCCGAGTGCCTGCAACTGCACCACGAGTCCCACCAACGGTTCGACGTCCCCACGCGACCCATACGTCGACAACAACACACGCACTCGCGACTCCTATTTCTGCAGGTTCTGGCTTCGGCCGGTAATTCTGCGGCACGACCCGGGCCTTGCCGCAAGCCCCGGGGTGCGCTATAAATTGAAAGTGGAAAGGGGTTGGTACTCCTCTCCACTTCCTCGTCCGATTCGGGCAATCCCCAGGCATCGTCGGCGCGTCGTGGATCGAATGCGTTCGCCCACAATCGAGCTCACCGATCACGGTAACGCCGTCCGATCACAGCGGTGGGCGGGATAGACTGCTCGGAATACGTCGCTGGTACGCCCTGGCCTGCCGTCTGCCCTCGCGGGCGCCCCGTGTCGACACTCAGGAGGTCGCACATGACTCCGCACTCGTGCGACGACCTGAACGTCGCCACCCGGCGTGGGGAGCGCCGGTGGTGACGGCTCACCCGATCCCGTCACGGGTGATGCCGCACCGGCCTCGACGCCTCCTGCAAGAGGCATAGGCATTGCACGTACCTCTCCCGACCTCCGCCATCCCGAGAGTGGCCGCCGCGGTGGTGGTCGGAGTCGCGGCGGGCTTCATCGGCGGCCTGGTGATCACAGCCGCGTTGGGGGCTCTCGTCGGCATCGCCGCCGCTGCCGCCGTGTTCGTCGTATCCGGTTGGGCGGTGTTGTGGCCGATGGATGCGGCGGCGACTCGCCGCAACGTGGGACGCGAGGATTTTCGTCCGATAGTCGACGAATTGGTCGTGGTGACAGCGGCTTCGGGAGGTCTCGGAGGAATCGTCGCACTGCAGGTGGCCGGCGGATCCTCGGCGGGAACCGCGCACGCCGCCGTGGCTCTGATCGGGGTATTCCTGGCGTGGGCTTCCCTGCATCTGATGTACGCGGCCCGATACGCCTTTCTGTACTACGAGGGATCTGGTCCCGAAAAGTCAACGGGTGGTATAGATTTCAATTCCACCGCCCCGCCCGCGTTTCGCGACTTCTTCTACTTCAGTTACAACCTCGGGATGACCTACCAGGTATCCGATACCGACGTCTCGAGCCCGGAGATTCGGGCGGTCGCGCTCCGGCACTGCCTGTTGTCCTACGTTTTCGGTGCAGTCATCCTCGCGACGACGATCAACCTGGTTGCCGGGATCCTCACCAGGTGAAGACTGGGGTTCTCGTACTGATTTCGGCGCCTGCGAGAACCGAGCATCTTGCCTGGTCCCCGGTGTTAATGTTGATCTACTCGGCCACACCGAAAGGTGCACCTCGATGAGAAGATTCACTCGAAGAGTCGGTGGAACCATCGTGGCGCTGACGCTTACCGCCGCGGCATTCATCGTGTCACCACCACCGGTGTACGGATTCGCCGAGGATATTTGCTACACCGAGGACGGTGCCCCACCGCACAACTGCGCTCCGCTGCCACCCGAATGTCTACTCGACGATCCCAACTCGCCGATCTGCGGCGCCGAGGCGTTCCTCCGCTATGGCTTCACGTTGCGCCGCCCACTCGGCGGACGGAGTCTCGTGCATTCGGACTCGACGTACATCATCGCCCGCACCGTCGGCTTCTCCGAGCGGGACGCCTACTGGATCGCGGCGTACGACGAAGCGACCGACCTCGGCACATTCGCCCCACGCGACATCTTCGGCCGGCTCGTCCCGGACGCCGACGCATTGACCACCAAGGACATCAGCGGCCTGGTGCGCACCCACTTCGCCACCGGCGGGTTCCTCTTCCACTTCCTGCCCACGCTGCGCGGACCGGTGGATCCCCTGCCCAACGGCCTGCAACCGGATGTCGACGATCCTCGGCACGAGATCATGCTCACGCACCTGCGGAATTGGGCCCTGGCCGGGCCGGGAAGTGGCGCACCGTTGTGCACGGGAGGTTTCACGAACCCCTCGGAAAACGGCGACTACGCCACCGGCGCAACGTGTTACGGCGATGCCGATCCCGTGCAGATCAACGGCACGTACAGCCTGGAGACGCCCGCCGCCATCCCGTTCACCAACATGACGGGGCAGCAGGTCATCTCCGACACGGTCCTGTCGTCACAATTCGACTCCTGGATCGGCGAGAATTCCTGGAATGCGAGGACCGGCATCTACATTCACGCACTCGGTGACCGCATCTCGCACCATGTCTGCACCGACGCCGGCACGATCACGCCGCCGGGTCCGGCAGGGCCGGACTTCCGGATCGATCTGAACCAGCCCACCTGCGACCAGGGTCCGCACGCCGTCCGCCACGAATACGAGACGGGCGTGGACTTCGCCGGGCTGCACCCGGAAGACCGGACCACCGAGGCGGCCCTGTCGATGGTGTACGACGAACTCGTCAACTTCGCACGGGTGCGCGGAACCCTGGATGAGCGCGCCACGACGCCGACGACCAAGAATGCACTCCTCACCGACGGCCTCGTGCCGGCGCTCGAGATCCGGGAGCCGGTCGAGCGGCTGAACGCCGTCACCGACGTCGGCTGCCGAGTCGGCGTCCCGGCGTTCCCCGGAAACCCGGCGTGCCGGGATTGATCGCGCCCGTCAGGCGTCAGCTGCCGAATGGGGATGCGCTGTTGGAGTACCGCGCGAAGTCACCCTGCGCCCCGCTGTAGACGTTGAGGTCGACGTCGCCGTTGACGCCGGCGATACGACCGGTGCTGGTGTACTGCCAGAACGTCCAGTTGCTCCAGCCGCCGGGGAGGGGGCCGGGCGTGTTCTGACCGTTGTAGTCGGCGATCCACAGCGGGTATCCGGCGAACTCGTTGGTGTTCGCCATCGCCGTCCGCCAGAAGTTCGGGTACGTGTAGATGATCGGCTGACGTCCGGTGAGCGATTGGACCGTGTTGAGGTAGCGGTGCGTCCAGTCGATCAGGGCGGCGGGCGGCAGCCCACCGGAATGCTCGATGTCGAGGACCGGAGGCATGTCACCCGGACCGTTGATGCCCAGCACCACCGTCGAGTAGAACGCGGCCTGCGCCTCCGGCGACTGGGTGGGGTCGGCGTAGTGGTACGCGCCCCGGGAGACGCCGGCCACCCGCATGGCGAGGCAGTCCTGGACGAAGAACGGATTGACGTAATTGAGACTCTCGGTGGCCTTGACCATCGCGAAGTCGTGGCCGGCGTTGCGGACGGCGAACCAGTCGATCGGTGACCCGCCCGGGTGTTGCCACGAGGCCACGTCCGGACCTCTGACAGGTTCGGCGGCAGCGTGCCCCGGCACTGCGGCCGCGAGCGCACCGGCGAGCAGTAGTGGTGCGATCTTGGAGAACCTTCGGACCTTCACCCCGATAGCCATGCGCCCGAGGGTAACGTCTTCCCGCTGCCCGCACGTGGCAACGGACGTCACTTCGTCACGTACGCCGCCTGCCGGAGCGTCTCGCCGCGCGCAGCCCGTCCCGGGGCGGACGACGCGTTGATCGCGAGCACCGACAGCAACTCGTACGCGACGTGCGCTGCCGCGATGCCGGTGATCTCGGCGTGGTCGTATGCGGGCGCGACCTCCACGATGTCGGCGCCGACCACATTCAGGCCGACGAGTCCGCGCAGCGTGTTCAGCAACTCGCGGGACGTCATGCCGCCGGCCTCGGGTGTTCCGGTGCCCGGCGCGTGCGCGGGATCGAGGACGTCGATGTCCACGGACACATAGACCGGTCCGCCGTCGAGCCGTCGACGCATCCGTTCGACGATGCTGGCGACGCCGTCCACCTCGTAGTCGTCGGAGCGGATGACCTGGAATCCGAGGACGGCGTCGTCCTCGAGGTCCTTCTTGCTGTAGAGCGGGCCGCGGATGCCGATGTGCTGCGAACGCTCGAGGTCGATGAGCCCCTCCTCGCTGGCCCGCCGGAACGGGGTGCCGTGCGTGTAGGGGGCGCCGAAGTAGGTGTCCCACGTGTCGAGGTGCGCGTCGAAGTGCAGCACGGCGATGGGACCGTGGTCGCGGGCGAGGGAACGCAGGATCGGCAGGGCGATGGTGTGGTCGCCGCCGAGCGTCAGCACGGTCGAGCCGTCCTTGCGCAGGTCGGTGACGGCGCCGTCGACGGTGGCCAGGGCCTCCTGGATGTCGAACGGGTTGACGCCGATGTCGCCGAAGTCGGCGACCTGCTGCGCCGCGAAGGGGTGCACGTCGAGTGCGGGGTTGTACGGACGCAGCAGCTTCGATGCGGCGCGGATGTGGCCGGGACCGAAGCGTGCGCCGGGACGGTAGCTCACGCCGGAGTCGAACGGGACGCCCATCACGGTGACGTCGGCGCGGGACACCTCGTCGAGCCGGGGGAGGCGAGCGAATGTGCTGGGTTCGGCGTAGCGCGGCGTGCGGGTGGCGTCGACGGGGCCCTTTATGTCATCTGTACTCATCGGAATCCTTCGGTGTGTGCCGGAGACGTGGCGTCGTCGTATCGTTTCCTTGGAACGCATTCTTGTCAACACCTGTTTCCTATACGAGACACAACGAAGGATCGATGCATGGCGAACGAGCTCGCAACCGAAGGTGCGTCGGGCGTCGACGCGCCCCGGATCGGCCCCCGGCTCAAGGCCGCCCGGCAGGCCCAGCGCCTCACCCTCGACGACCTGGCCGCGAGCTGCGGCATCACCAAGGGCTACCTGTCGAAGATCGAACGGGACCACGCGAGCGCCTCCGTCGCCACGCTGGTGCGGATCTGCGCCGCCCTGAACATTCCCGTCGGGTCGCTGTTCGAGAGCTCCGCCGCAGGTGAGGTGGTACGCGCCGACAACTACCCGCCGATCAGTTTCGGCGGGGAGCGGATGGCCGAGTTCCTGCTGACACCGTTCGGCGAGCGCCGCATCCAGTCGCTCCTGAGCCGGATCGAGCCCGGCGGCGGGAGCGGCTCGGAAACGTACGAACTGCCGGTCGACGTCGCCTTCGTCTACGTCGTCTCCGGCCGGATCTGCATTTCCTTCAACGGTCCGGGGGCCGGGGAGGACGTGTCGCTCGCGACCGGGGACGCGTTCACCTTCTCGCCCCAGTTGCCACACAGCTTCCGCGCGCTCGGCGACGACACGGCGACCGTCCTGTGGATTCTGGCCCCCGCACTACCGGACGACGTCCGGCCCACCTCCCGCTAGGAAACCGTCAAGCGGTTTAGGAAACATGTGTTGACAGTCACGGCTCGCCCGTTCATTGTTGTCCACATCACTCCACCGCTCAGGAGCTCAACGTTGGACATCACCAAGATTTCTCCGCGCCCGCCGGGACTGGCCGGCGCACTCCGCGCCCGCAAATCGGTCGACGCGATCGTGGCGCGCAACGACCAGGAACCCGGTCACGGCCTCAAGCGGTCGATGGGCCTGGTGCACCTCACCGCACTGAGCATCGGTGCGTCGCTGGGAACGGGCATCTTCGTCATCCTCGGCGAGGCGACACCCAAGGCCGGCCCCGCCGTCGTCCTCGCCTTCGTGCTCGCGGCGTTCACCGCCCTCTTCTCCGCCCTCTCCTACGCGGAACTCGCAGGCAGCATCCCCGTCTCCGGTAGCTCCTACTCGTACACCTACGCGACGATGGGCGAACTCTTCGCGTGGATCTGCGGCTGGTGCCTGATGCTTGAATACGGCGTCTCGGTCGCGGCCGTCGCCGTCGGCTGGGGCGAGTACATCAACGAACTACTCCACGGCATGTTCGGCATCGCACTACCCGCCGCGATCAGCGAATCACCGGGCGCGGGCGGCATCGTGAACGTACCCGCCATCGTCATCGTGCTCGTCGCGGTGGCACTGCTGACCCGGGGAGCGTCCGAGAGCGCCCTGGTGAACACGGTCATGGTCGCCCTCAAGATCCTCGTGCTCGTGTTCTTCTGCGCGGTCGCGTTCACCGCGTTCCGCGCCGGAAACTTCGCACCGTTCATCCCCCTCGGCGCGGCCGGCGTGACGGCCGCGGCGTCCCAGGTGTTCTTCGCCTACATCGGCTTCGACGCCGCGTCGACCGCAGGCGACGAGGCGAAGAACGCGAAACGCGACCTTCCCCGCGCGATCATCCTCTCGCTCCTGATCGTCACGATCCTCTACTGCCTGGTCGCGATCGCCGCCGTCGGCGCGATGCCCTGGCAGGACATCGCGGGTGAGGGCGCCGCACTCGCGACCATCCTCAATGCCGCGACCACCAGCACCTGGCCCGCCATCCTCCTGTCCGCGGGCGCGGTGATCGCCATCGCCAGCGTCGTCCTCGCCGTGATGTACGGGCAGACCCGGATCCTGTACGCGATGTCGCTCGACGGTCTCGTTCCGCGGGTCTTCTCCCGCGTCAACCCGCGCACCCGGGTGCCCGTCGTCAACATCGTGGTCGTCGGCGGTGTCGTCTCCGCGCTCGCCGGCTTCGTGCCGCTGGGCGAACTGGCCGACGCGACGAGCATCGGCTCGCTGTTCGCGTTCATGCTCGTCAACATCGCCGTGATCATCCTGCGCCGGCGCCATCCCGACCTGCACCGCAGCTTCCGGACCCCGCTGTTCCCGCTGATGCCGGTTCTCGGCGTCGTGTTCTGCGCGCTGCTGCTGTTCGGCTTGGGCGTCTCGACGTGGGTGGCGTTCGCGCTGTGGATGGCAGTCGGGCTCGCGATCTACTTCGCGTACGGCGTCCGCAAGTCCGAACTCCGCAACAGCCCGGAAAGGGTGCCGGCACCATGAGGGCAGCGCTGTTCCAAGGTCCCGAACTGTCCTTCGACGTCGCGGCGAACCTCGCCGCCATCGCGTCGGCCGCGCAGACGGCGGCGGCAGCCGGGGCGTCCGTCCTGGTCTGCCCGGAGATGGCGGCCACCGGCTACAACATCGGATCCCTGATCGCGGAGCGGGCCGAACCCGCCGACGGACCGATCGCGGCGCGGATCGCGGAGATCGCACGCGAGTCCGGGATCGCCGTCGTCTACGGATACCCCGAGGCGGATGGGGGCGTCGTCTACAACAGCGTGCAGGTGTTCGACCCGTCCGGGACGTCGCTCGCCAACTACCGCAAGACCCACCTGTTCGGTGAGCTCGACCGGTCGCACTTCGCCGCCGGCGACGAACTGGTGGTCCAGTTCGACCACGCCGGAATCCGGTGCGGACTCCTGATCTGCTACGACGTCGAGTTTCCGGAAGCCGTTCGCGCACATGCCGACCGGGGAACCCAGTGGCTCGTCGTCCCCACCGGCCTGATGAGCCCGTACGAATTCATCGCGGAGAGCGTCGTCCCCACCCGGGCCTACGAGAGTCAGCTGTTCGTCACGTACGTCAACCGGTGCGGCACCGAAGCCGACCTCGACTACTGCGGATCCAGCTGCGCGATCGCGCCCGACGGCACCGAACTCGCCCGCACCGGCCGCCACGAAGAGCTGGCCATCGTCGACCTCGAACTCGACGTCCTCCGCCGATCCCGCCGTGAGAACACCCATCTCGACGATCGACGCGTCGACCTCTACCCCTTCATGCAGGAGAAGACTTCATGACGATCCCCGTCACTCCGGACAGCACCGCCGCGGACACCGATCCCCGGCCGCTCACCATGTTCGGCCCCGACTTCCCGTTCGCCTACGACGACTACGTCACGCACCGCTCGGGTCTCGGCGCGGTGCCCACCGATCGCCACGGCACCGAGGTGGCAGTCATCGGCGGCGGACTGTCGGGGATGGTCACCGCGTACGAGCTGATGACACTCGGCCTGAAACCGATTGTCTACGAGGCCGATCAGATCGGTGGCCGGATGCGGTCGCATCCGTTCGACGGGCACCCGGACGTGGTGGCCGAGATGGGTGCGATGCGGTTCCCACCGTCGTCGACCACCCTGTTCCACTACCTCGACGCCATGGGACTGCGGACCGAGGCGTTCCCGAACCCGCTCGCCGACAGCACCCCCAGCACGGTCATCGACCTCAAGGGCGAAAGCTACTACGCGCAGCACCTCGACGACCTGCCACCCGTGTTCCGGGAGGTCTCGGATGCGTGGCAGCGCACGCTCGAGGACCACGCCGAGCTGATTCCGCTCCAGCAGGCGATCCGCGACCGTGACACCGCCGAACTCAAGCGCATCTGGAACGACCTGGTGGTCCGGCTGGACGATCAGACGTTCTACGGCTTCCTCGCCTCGTCGAAGCACTTCGCGTCGTTCCGGCATCGGGAAGTGTTCGGGCAGGTCGGTTTCGGAACGGGTGGGTGGGACACCGACTTCCCCAACTCGATCCTCGAGATCCTGCGCGTCGTGATCACCGCCGCCGACGACCACCACCGCGGCATCGTCGGCGGGTCGCAGCAACTGCCCCTGCGCCTGTGGACCGACACCCCGGCGGGGATGGCGCACTGGCCGGACGGCACGTCGGTGCGCGCGCTGAACGGCGGAAGCACCCGTCCCCGCGTCACCGAGGTCCGAAGGACCGCACCGCACCAGGTGACGGTCACCGACTCGTCCGGGGAAATCCGCACGTACCCCGCCGCGGTCTTCACGGCGCAGAGCTGGATGCTGCTCAACAACATTCACTGCGACGACGACCTGTTCCCGATCGACCACTGGACCGCCATCGAACGCACCCACTACATGGGGTCGACGAAGGTGTTCGCCCTCGTGGATCGCCCGTTCTGGAAGGACAAGGATCCGGTCACCGGCCGCGACCTCGTCAGCATGACCCTGACAGACCGGATGAGCCGCGGCACCTACCTCCTCGACCACGGTGACGACAAGCCCGGCCTGATCTGCCTGTCCTACACGTGGTCCGACGATTCGCTCAAGCTGCTTCCGCTCGACGCGACGGAGCGGATGAACCTCATGATCAAGTCGCTCGAGGAGATCTACCCGGGAGTCGACTTCCGCAGTCACATCATCTCGACCCCGGTCACGCTGTCCTGGGAGACCGAACGCGACTTCATGGGTGCGTTCAAGGCGAACCTCCCCGGCCACTACCGGTACCAGGAACGGCTGTTCAGCCATTTCGTCCAGGACGAACTCCACCCGCGACACCGCGGCATCTTCCTGGCCGGCGACGACATCTCGTGGACCGCGGGCTGGGCGGAGGGCGCCGTGCAGACCGCACTCAACGCCGTCTGGGGCGTGATGCACCATCTGGGCGGCGCCGCCCCGGCCGACAACCCCGGCCCCGGCGATCGGTACGCCGAACTCGGTCCGATCCGCTTGTGCGACTAGCGCCTGTGAGTACTTATTAACGTCCCGCGGTTAATAAGTACTCACGGGGGCGTCAGCCCAACCAGTCCAGGACCGCGGCGGCCGTCCACGACTGCTGCATGCTGCCGAGGGGCTGACCGGTGAACGGTTCGTAGTATTCGGCGAAGCTGCCGTCGCTCGCCTGCCGCAGCCCCTCGGACCGCAGCAGGTGGGCGCGCTCTGCCCACCCGCGCCGGGCGAACGCCCACGAGAACAGCCACGTCATCACCGGCCACACCGGACCGCGCCAGTACTCGCGCGGCCGGAAGTCGCCCGACACCGGCGACGTCGACGGCGGCACGGCGTACCGGAGGTCGGGGTGGCCGCAGAATTTCGGTCCCTCGAACGTGCGGAGCAGGGCGCGTTCGGCGTCCCGGCTCAGGCCGCCGCACAGCAGGGGCGAGAACATGGCGAGGGTTTCGGTGGAAATCCACCGGCCGCTGCGCAGATCGAAATCGCGTGCCGCCCCGGACCGTTGGTCGGTGGTGGTGAGGACGCCCTGCCGGAACCGGGCCGCCCACCCGTGCAGTTCCCGGACGTCGGAGTTCGGCATCGAGTGTTCCTCGCCGATGGTCGCGAGCACCTCGCACGCCATCGAGAACACGGCACTGACGAACACGTCCTCCACCGCGAAGCTCATGGCGGTGGCCAGTTCCGCGTCGTCGTAGCGGACGGTCTTCATTTCCTCGAGCAGCCACAGGTAGCGGTCGTATTCGCCGTTGGACGGCCGCTGTCCGGTGTCGGCGACGTGGGACAGATCCTCGCGCAGATACGTGGGCATCACCCCGGCCACGACGTTGGCGTACGAGTGGTCCCAGCGCGGCGAGTTGTCCATGCCGGACTCCCAGCCGTGGTACAGCGCGATCCGGCCGTTGCCGTCGAGGTCGCGGGCGTTGGCCAGCCAGCGGTGCCAGCGCACGAGGTCGGGCCAGCGCCGGTCGAGGAACTCCTCGGCGACGGCGCGGGTGCTGCGACCGTGCCTGCGCGAGTGGTCGAGGATGCGCTGCACCGCGATGGCGTGCACGGGCGGCTGGGTGATCCCCGACGTCTGCGTGCCGCTCGGCGCGTGCGCCGCGAGGGTCCCGCACTCCCACCTCCCGGGGCCGGGGAAGTACCCGTCGACGCCGTTCGCGAAAACGATGTGCGGGATCATCCCGTTCTTCCACTGCGCCGACAGCAGGGTGTCGAGTTCGACGACGGCCCGCTCCACGCTCAGGGGCGCCAAGCCGACCGCGACGAACGCCGCGTCCCAACTCCACATGTGCGGGTACAGGCGCGGCGCGGCACTCGTCATCGTGCCGAGGTCGTTGCCGCGAAGCAGGTACGCGGCACGAGCCGCGAGCTGTGTGGGGGTGAATCCGCGGTCCGCCATTGCACCATTCTGCTGCGGGTCGGCCCACATCGCTCGTCGGACGGGTTCAGCCCGCGAATCCGCACAGGGTCAGCGTCGGACGCGAGTTGCGCAGCGGCCGCAGGTCCGACAGCCTGCGGAGCAGGGTCGACCCCCACAGGCCCCGGCCGAGGGGCAGCGTCACCTCGCGGGTGAACGCGAGGTCCGGCACCTGTCCGGGCAGGTCCGCCGCGTCGCCGGCGGAGAGGTGGAACGGCATCGGCGGGACGGTGTAGTCGCCGTGAATTCGCAGTCCCTTCTGCGTCTTGCGGCTCAACCATTTCGGTATCGAATCGAACATCATCCGACCGCCGGGGAAACGCCGGGCGCAGTCGCCGATCAGGGACAGCGACTCGTCGGCGGGCAGATACATCAGCAGGCCCTCCGCCGAGACGAACACGACCCGGCCGGTGTCGACGTGGTCCATCCACGAGCGGTCCAGCGCGGACACGGCGAGTGTGGTGACGTGCGGCTCGTCCGGCAGCAGTTGCCTGCGCAGCGCGACCACCTCGGGCAGGTCGATCGACACCCACCGGACGTCGGGGTCGCCGATCCGCCAGTAGCTGGTCTGCAATCCTTCACCGAGGGCGACGACCGTTCCGCCGGGGTGGTCGGCGAGAAACGCCCGTATCTCGTCGTCGAAGGCCCGAGCGCGCAGGGCGTGGGATTGGCTCGGTTTCCCGAAGTTTTCGTACGGATAGTCGAGGGTCTCGTAGAGCCTCACGGCGAGCGGGTCGACCAACGTTCCGCCCGGACTCGACGCCTCGACGGCACGGTTGCGGAGGGTCCACATCATCGTCGCGGGAACGCCGGTCAGGGCGGTCGCGTCCACCCGTTCCCGGTTTTCGTCAGCCACGCGGCACCGGCTCTGCCTCTTCGAGCTTGGAGTGCTTGCGGGAGTAGAAGAAGTACACGATCAGGCCGAGGATCAGCCAGATCCCGAACCGCAGCCAGGTTTCCCACGGCAGCGAGAGGATGAGCCAGCCGGAGAACACGACGCCGATGATCGCGATGACCGGCATGAACGGAAGCGTGAACGTGCGGGGGACCTCGGGGCGGGTGCGCCGGAGCACCGCGACCGCGATGCAGACGACGATGAACGCCGACAGGATCCCGATGTTGGTGAGTTCCGCGACAGTGTTGATGGGGAAGAACCCGGCCAGCAGTGCCGAACCGACGCCCACGATCCAGGTGACCCGCGTCGGCACCTTGCGGACCGGGTGCGTCTTCGCGAACCATTCCGGGAGCAGGCCGTCCCGGCTCATCGCGTACCAGACGCGGGTCACGCCGAGCATGAAGGTGAGCACGACGGTGATGATGCCGACGATGGCCCCGACCGCGATGATGTTCGCGACCCCGGGCATGCCGACCGATTCGAACGCGGTGGAGAACCCGCTCTCGGGGCTGATCTCGGTGTACTTCTGCATTCCGGTCAGCACCAGGGTGACCAGGACGTACAGGGTCATCGCGATGCCGAGGGAGTACAGGATCGCTTTCGGCAGGTGCTTGGTGGCGTCCTTCGACTCCTCGGCGGCCGTGCTCATCGCGTCGTATCCGAACACCGCGAAGAACACGGTGGCCGCGCCGGTGAAGACGGCGGCGGTGCCGAACGGGAAGTAGGGCGTGTAGTTGGCGCTGTCGATGTGGAAGACGCCCAGCGCGATGATGAGGACGACCAACGCGACCTTGACCGCCACCGCGATCGTCTCGAATCGACCGACACTGCGGATTCCGCGCGAGAGCACCCATGCGGTGCCTAGGCAGAACAGGGCTGCGAAGACGTCGAACACGTGCCCGTCACCGGTGCCCAGCGCGCCCATCATCCAGTCGGGCAGGCTGATGCCGATCTGTTCGAGGAGAAACCGGAAGTAGCCGGACACGCCGATGGCGACGACGGCCGCCACCGCGATGTATTCGAGCAGCAGGTCCCAGCCGATGAACCAGCCCACGATCTCGCCGAGCGCCACGTAACCGTAGGTGTAGGCCGATCCGGCCTTGGGGATCATTCCGGCGAACTCGGCGTAGCACAGTGCGGCCGCGGCACTGGCGACACCGGCGATCAGGAAGGAGATCAGCACGGCCGGACCGGTGACGGAATGCGCGACCGAGCCGGCGAGTGAGAAGACGCCTGCGCCGATGATGCCGCCGACGCCGATCGCGGTGAGTTGCCACAGGCCGAGCGATTTGGTCAGACGCTCGTCGGGCGGAGTGTCCTCGTCGACCTCGGTGAGGGGTTTGCGGCGCAGCATTTGGGTGCGCAACTTGTCCATCGACATTGCCGGGCTCCGTTTCCCAGTGGGGTGAGATGCGGTATCTCACTCAATCACCTTTCGGGGCCCGCGTGGGCGAGGAACACGGTACTCGGTGGCCGCCGTCACCCTTGCGGGAATACGGTAGGGGGGTATGGTAGTTCTCAGAGACGACATCGACCCCCCGAAGAGAGGCAGACCCGTGAGCACCTCGAGCGTCACCGTCACCGGCATGACCTGCAACCACTGCGTGTCCTCGGTCACCGAGGAGATCAGCGCACTCCCCGGCGTCACCAACGTGAACGTCGATCTGACCACCGGCAAGGTCGTCATCGACAGCACCACCGACCTCGATCCGAGCGACGTCGCGGGTGCCGTCGAAGAAGCCGGGTATTCAGTCGCCGGCTGAGCCGGGCACTCGAACACACCGGCTGAGCCGGCACCTCCACCACAGGAGCCCCATCATGAATGCAACCGGCAAGTTCGCCGGATTCACCGTCGGCCTCGTCGTGATCTTCGGCGCCGCGCTCGCTCTCGGGTCGGTGGCCGGCCCGGACGTCGCCGAGCCCGCCGCGCACACGGCCGAGGACGACGGACACGGAGCGGGAGGCCACGACGCCGCCGCCGACCCGACCCCGGGCGGACTGACGCCCACTGCGGACGGCTACACCCTCGAACTCGCATCCGACCAGGTCACCGCCGGTGCCGCGGTCCCGGTGCAGTTCCGGATCACGAACCCCTCGGGGGTACCCGTGACGGACTACACCGTCGAGCACGAGAAACTGCTGCACCTGATCGTCGTCCGCCGGGACCTCGCCGGATTCCAGCACGTRCACCCGACGCTCGACGCGGCCGGAACGTGGAGCGTCCCCCTCGACCTCACCCGCGGCGGCGACTACCGCGTGTTCGCGGACTTCACCCCGGCAGGCGGCGAAGGCGTCACCCTGGGCACGGACCTGCGCGTCGCGGGCACGTACGACCCGCAGGAACTGCCGGCTCCGGCACCGACCGCCACCGTGGACGGGTACACCGTCGCCCTCGGCGGCGCGCTGCGACCGGGAGAGACGTCGAACGTGACCCTCTCGGTGAGCCGCGACGGACAGCCGGTCACCGATCTGCAGCCCTACCTCGGCGCATACGGTCACCTGGTGGCGTTGCGCACCACCGACCTCGGATACCTGCACGTGCACCCGGACGGACATCCCGGCGACGGCGTCACCGCGGCGGGCCCGGGGATCGACTTCGCCGTGACCGCACCCAGCGCGGGCGATTACCGGCTGTTCCTGGACTTCCAGCACGCCGGCGCCGTCCACACCGCGGAGTTCACCGCCACTGCCGGACCGGAGGAGAAGTGATGACCCGCGGGACCGACATTGCGGCACCACCCGATTCCCAGATCGAACTGGCCATCGGCGGGATGACCTGTGCGTCGTGCGCCAACCGCATCGAGCGCAAGCTGAACAAACTCGACGGCGTCACCGCGACCGTCAACTACGCGACGGAGAAGGCCCGCGTCCATTACGACGCCGCGGACGTCTCGCCCGAAGACCTCGTCGCCACGGTGGAGCAGGCCGGGTACACGGCGCGACTGCCCGAGGTGAAGCCCCCGGTCCCGGAGGAAGAGGACCCGGCGGCGGAACTGCGGCAGCGGCTGCTCGTGTCGGCGGTGCTGACGGTCCCCGTCATCGCGATGGCGATGGTCCCGGCGCTGCAGTTCACGAACTGGCAGTGGCTCTCGCTCACCCTCGCGGCCCCGGTCGTGGTCTGGGGTGCGTGGCCGTTCCACAAGGCCGCCTGGACGAACCTGCGGCACGGCACCGCGACCATGGACACCCTGGTGTCGATGGGCACGCTGGCCGCGTTCGGCTGGTCGCTGTACGCACTGTTCTGGGGCACCGCCGGCATGCCGGGGATGACGCACCCGTTCGAGCTCACGATCGCGCGGGTCGACGGCACCGGCAACATCTATCTGGAGGCCGCGGCCGGTGTCACCACGTTCATCCTCGCCGGCCGTTACTTCGAGGCCCGCGCCAAACGGCGGGCGGGAGCGGCACTGCGGGCGTTGCTCGAACTGGGCGCCAAGGAAGTGTCGGTGCTGCGTGACGGCACCGAACAGCTGATCGGCATCGACCAACTCGACGTCGGCGACCTCTTCGTGGTCCGTCCCGGTGAGAAGATCGCCACCGACGGCGTCGTCGTCGAAGGTTCGTCGGCGGTGGATGCGTCGATGCTGACCGGTGAATCCGTGCCGGTCGAGGTGTCGCCGGACTCCGAGGTGGCGGGTGCGACGGTCAACGTCGGCGGCCGAATCGTGGTTCGCGCCAGCCGGATCGGCGCCGACACCCAGCTCGCGCAGATGGCGTGGATGGTCGAGGACGCGCAGACCGGCAAGGCCGAGGTGCAACGCCTGGCCGACCGGATCTCCGGCATCTTCGTCCCGATCGTGATCGCGTTGTCGGTCGCGACCCTCGGTTTCTGGATCGGGACCGGCGGTTCGATCGCCGCCGCGTTCACCGCAGCCGTCGCCGTCCTGATCATCGCGTGCCCGTGTGCGCTCGGACTCGCCACCCCGACCGCTCTCATGGTGGGCACGGGACGCGGGGCCCAGCTGGGCATCCTGATCAAGGGACCGGAAGTTCTGGAATCGACGCGGCGAGTCGACACCGTGGTGGTCGACAAGACCGGCACCGTCACCACCGGCACGATGTCGCTGCACGACGTGGTCGCCGCGGACGGCCAGGACGAGGAGCAGGTTCTCCGGTTCGCCGGCGCGCTCGAGGACGCGTCCGAGCATCCCATCGCGCGGGCGATCACCCGCGGCGCGAAGGAGCGGCTGACGACGCTCCCCGAAGTCGAACAGTTCACCAACATCGCCGGACTCGGCGTCCAGGGCCTGATCGACGGACACGCGGTGGTCATCGGCCGCGCGAAACTGCTCCGCGACTGGTCGCTGCAGCTCACCACGGAACTCCAGCGCGTCGTCGACGCGGCCGAGTCGGAGGGCAAGACCGCCGTCGGGATCGGCTGGGACGGCCAGGCGCGCGGCGTGCTCGTGGTCGCCGACACCGTGAAGCCGACGTCGCGCGAGGCAGTGTCGCAGTTCCGCGAACTGGGTCTCACCCCGATCATGCTCACCGGCGACAACACTTCCGCGGCCCGGGCGATCGCCGCCCAGGTCGGCATCGGCGAAGTCGTCGCGGAGGTACTGCCCCAGGACAAGGTCGACGTGATCAAGCGTCTGCAGGCCGAGGGCAAGGTGGTCGCGATGGTGGGCGACGGGGTCAACGACGCCGCCGCCCTCGCGCAGGCCGACCTCGGTCTCGCCATGGGAACCGGCACGGACGTGGCCATCGAGGCCAGCGACCTCACGCTGGTGCGCGGCGACCTCCGGGCCGCGGCCGACGCGATCCGGTTGTCGCGCAGGACGTTGAGCACGATCAAGGGCAACCTGTTCTGGGCCTTCGCCTACAACGTCGCGGCGTTGCCGCTGGCGGCGGCGGGCCTGCTCAACCCCATGCTGGCCGGTGCCGCCATGGCATTCTCATCGGTGTTCGTCGTGAGCAACAGCCTGCGACTGCGCCGCTTCCAGCCCCTGACCACTCCCACCCGAGGGGAACACTCATGACCGAGCAACCGACCACCGACCACGCGGACGACCACACAACCGGCCATGGATACATCAGCGCCAAGGACGACTACCTCAAGCGCCTGCGTCGCATCGAGGGCCAGGCGCGGGGTCTGCAGCGGATGGTCGAGGACGAGAAGTACTGCATCGACATCCTCACCCAGGTCTCCGCGATGACCAAGGCGTTGCAGGCCGTGGCGCTGGGTCTGCTCGAAGACCACATCAGCCACTGCGTCGTCGACGCCGCCGTAACGGGCGGCACCGAGGCCGACGCGAAGATCAAGGAAGCCACCGACGCCATCGCACGACTGGTGCGTTCCTGAAACCAGACCACGAGAGCAGCTTCCGAGGGAGCAGGCATGTCTCACGATCATCAGCAGCAGGAAGTGGAACAGGTCCGGGACACCGGGCACGACGCACATGGTGAGCACGCGGATCGGCATGCCGGTCACGGGGCGCACGGTGAGGTGTTCCGGCAGAAATTCTGGATCAGTCTCGCGCTGTCGGTGCCGGTGGTGGTGTTCAGCCACATGTTCGCCGACCTCCTCGGCTATACCGTCCCCGACTTCCCGGGTGCGTCGTGGATTCCGCCGGTGGTCGGCACCGCGATCTTCTTCTACGGCGGCGCACCGTTCCTCACCGGCGCGTGGGGTGAGCTGAAGTCGCGGCGGCCCGGCATGATGCTGCTGATCGGCATGGCGATCACGGTCGCATTCCTCGCGTCGTGGGTGACGACCCTGCAGATCGGCGGGTTCAACCTCGACTTCTGGTGGGAGCTGGCGCTTCTCATCGTCATCATGCTCCTCGGACACTGGCTGGAGATGCGGGCGCTGGGTTCGGCGTCCGGCGCCCTCGACGCGCTCGCCGCGCTGCTGCCGGACACCGCCGACAGGGTCACCGACGACGGCGTCACCGAAGTGTCCGTCTCCGAACTCGCCACCGGCGACCTCGTGCTGGTGCGGGCCGGTGGCCGCATCCCGGCCGACGGCACCGTCGAGGACGGCCGCGCGGAGGTCGACGAATCGATGATCACCGGCGAATCCAATCCCGTCCCACGGTCGGTCGGCGACACCGTGGTCGCCGGCACCGTCGCCACCGACAGCGCGCTGCGGATCCAGGTGGGCGCGGTGGGGGAGGACACCGCCCTCGCCGGAATCCAGCGGCTGGTCGCCGACGCGCAGTCGTCCTCGTCCCGGGCCCAGGCCCTCGCCGACCGCGCCGCGGCGTTCCTGTTCTACTTCGCCTCGATCGCAGGGCTTCTCACGTTCGTGGTGTGGTCGCTGCTCGGCAACGTGGACGAGGCCGTGGTGCGGACCGTCACCGTTCTGGTGATCGCCTGCCCGCACGCGCTCGGCCTGGCGATACCCCTCGTGATCGCCATTTCCACCGAACGCGCCGCGAAGGCCGGTGTCCTGGTGAAGGACCGGTTGGCCCTCGAACGCATGCGCAACGTCGACGTCGTCCTGTTCGACAAGACCGGCACCCTGACCCAGGGCAGGCACGCCGTCACCGGGGTGGTCACCACCGCGGGTGTCACCGAGACCGAACTGCTCGCGATCGCCGGCGCCGTGGAGGCCGACAGCGAGCACCCGGTCGCGCGGGCCATCGTCGCCGAGGCGGCGTCGAACGTGCCCGCGGACGAGCGGCGCACCGCGTCCGACTTCCGGTCACTGCCCGGACGCGGGGTGCGCGCGAACGTCGGAGGCGTGGAAGTGGCCGTCGGCGGACCGGCGATGCTCACCGAACTGAACGTGACGGTCCCCGGTGACGTTGCCGCGCAGACGACACGGTGGGTCGAACGCGGCGCCTCCGTCCTCCACGTGGTCCGCGACGGGCGGGTGCTCGGCGCGGTGGCGCTCGAGGACGCGGTCCGCGAGGAGTCTCGGCAGGCGATCGACGCCCTGCACGCGCGCGGTGTGAAGGTCGCGATGATCACCGGAGACGCCCGTCAGGTGGCCGACGCCGTCGCCGCCGATCTCGGCATCGACGAAGCGTTCGCCGACGTGCTGCCGGAGAACAAGGACGCCGAGGTCGCCGCACTCCAAGCCCGCGGTCACCGGGTGGCGATGGTCGGCGACGGTGTCAACGACGCGCCCGCACTCGCCCGCGCCGACGTGGGCGTCGCGATCGGCGCCGGCACGGACGTCGCCATCGAATCGGCCGGTGTCGTCCTCGCCGCCGACGACCCCCGCGCCGTCCTCTCGATCATCGATCTGTCGCAGGCGAGCTACCGCAAGATGTGGCAGAACCTGGTGTGGGCCACCGGATACAACGTCATCGCCGTCCCCCTGGCCGCCGGGGCCCTCGCGTTCGCCGGGGTCGCGATCTCACCCGCGGCCGCCGCGATCCTGATGTCCGTCTCCACCATCGTCGTCGCCCTCAACGCGCAACTGCTGCGCCGACTCGATCTGGATCCGGAACGGCTGGCACGGAAGTGAGCACGGTGACGAGGGGTTCGGTGATTCGGTGCAGCGCGGACACCAGCCCGTCGACCGTGTCGGTGACCGCCGCGATGTAGGCGTCGGGGCGGATGACCCACACCTCGCCGGGCTTCGCGTCCAAGGCGGCGGTGAGGACGCCGGTTCCGTCGATCTCCGACAGCCGGACGAGGCGGATCGGCGTGTGCACCGCTGCGAGTGCCGCGCTGCGGATCGCGTCGACGTCCACGCCGTCACCCGCGAGAAGCAGGATGCCGTGCCGGGCGATGTCGCGGAGCCGGCTGCCGGCACCGCCGCGCAGCGTCACCGGGGTGTCGGGCACGAGGATTCCCGGCGCGGCGGCCGGGGTGCAGCCACGCTCGGGGCGCCCGGCGAAGGGTCGTTCCGGATCGGTTGTGGTCAAGGGTGATCCGACGTACCAGAACGGCTCGGCGAGACGACCGCTGTCGACGTGTGCCCGCGCCTGCGGGTCGGTGACCGCCGCAGTGAGCACGTCGCACCGGTGCCGGTGCTGGTCCTCGGACTGCGGGACGAGGAAATCCATCGTCGCCGTGGTGACCGCGATGTTTTCGACGGCCGCCGCGTGCCGCTCGGTGTGGTACGTCTCGAGCAGCGACTCGTCGGCCCAGCCCCGCAGGACGAATGCGAGCTTCCACGCCGCGTTCTCGGCGTCGGCGACACCGGAATTCAGGCCGCGCGCCCCGAACGGCGACACGATGTGCGCGGCGTCGCCGGCGAGCAGCACCCGGTCGACGCGCATCCGGTTCGCGACCCGGGAGTGGAAGCGGTACACCGATTTCCACACGATCCGGTAGTCGGTGTCGCCGATGATCTTCCGGATCCGCGCGTCCAGCGCACCCGACTTCTCCTCGGCCTCGAGGTCGTACTCGCCGGGCACCTGCCAGTCGATGCGGAACGTCGAGTCCGGGCACGGGTGGATGAGCACCTGCCTGCCCGGGTTCCACTCCGGGTCGAAGTAGAAGCGGCGCTCGTCGGCCCAGCCCGGAATGTCGGCGGCGACGTCGCAGATCAGGAACTTGTCGTCGAACGAACGACCGTCGAACGTGACACCCAGCTGCCGCCGGATCGCGCTGCCCCGCGACCCTACGGCCACCACCGCATAGTCCGACGTGACGGTCTCCTCGCCAGAGCCGGTGCGGCAGGTGATGGTCACGCCGGTCTCGTCCTGATCCACGGACGTGGCCTCGTATCCCCACCGAACGTCGATCGACGACGTGGCCGCGATCCGCTCGTCGAGCAGTTCCTCGGTTCGCGCCTGGGAGATGTTGACGAACGGCGGGAACGACGAGATGCCGCGGTCGACGAACGTCTGCGCGAACAGTTCGTGGTCGCGGTGGAAGGTGCGGGCGCACCCCCACGTCACGCCCTCGTCGGCCAGCTGCCTGCCGACGCCGATCGCGTCCCACACCTCGAGGACGTCCCGCTGCTGGCAGATGGCTTTCGATCCGATCGGGTCACGCTCGGCCCGCGCGTCGAGCAAAGTCACCGGTATTCCCCAGCGCGCCAACAGCAACGCCGTCGTCTGCCCCACCGGGCCGTTGCCCACGACGGTGACCGTGCCGCCGCGGGTGTGTCGTCTTCCCATGATCCTCGCCTTGTCAGTGTGAAACGGTGACGGATGTCAGCCCTGTGAAACGGTGACGGACGTCAGCCCTGCAACTGGTCCCAGACCTCGCGGTCACGCTCGGCGGTCCAGATGACGGGCCGTTCGATGCCCGACAGCTCGTCCCACACGCGGGAGACGTCGAAGGGGAGGCAGTGTTCGAAGATCGGCCAGTGCCCGTACTGCTCGTTCAGTGCGGCGTGGGTGGCTTCGAACGCTTCCTTCAGGGTGCCCCCGCGCTGCTGCACCGCCCCGACCTCGGCCAGCATGACCTCGATGAAGTGGCGGGTCTGCTCGATGGCGGCGTCGACGGCGTCCCGCCCGTGGGAGACGGCGCCGCGTCCGCCGATCAGGACCTCCGCGCCGAGCGCCTTGATCGCATCGAGGGTGCCGGTGGACCAGTCGCGGTGGAAGGCGTCGCCGGTGTAGAGCGCGGCTTGCGCCTCCACGAGGTCGCCGGCGAACAGAATCTTCTGTTTCGGCAGCCACGCGGTGATGTCGCCCTCGGTGTGCCCGCGTCCGAAGTGCTGGAGCACGAGGTCGCCGCGTCCGCCGCCGAGGTCGATGGTGAGCTTGTCGGCGAACGTCAGGGTGGGCCACGTCAGTCCGGGCACCGAGTCGGCCGCCTTGGCCAGGCGCGGCATTCGGCCGAATTCGCTTGCCCAGTCTTCCTTTCCACGCTCCTCGATGAGGGCACGGGTGGTCTCATGCGAGACGATGGTCTCGGCGTCGAACGCGGACGCACCGAGCACGCGGACGGCGTGGTAGTGCGAGAGCACCAGGTACCGGACCGGCTTGTCGGTGTGCTCGCGCAACTTGCGCAACCAGTCCTGCGCGGCCACCGGGGTGGCGAGCGCCTCGAAGCAGACGACGAAGTCCTCGCCCTCGATGGCGCCGATGTTCGGATCCCCCTCGGCGGTGAGGGCGTACACGCCGTCGGCGAGGACCTCGAGGGTCTGCTCCTTTTCACCGAGGTCGGCCGACGAAGCGAAGCTTGTGGGGCTCATGCGATCCACCTAACTAATCAAAGGTTTGATTGATGGTGGCCACAGTAACCCGGATCACAAAATAATGAAAGCCTTGATCAAAATTTGGTTCCTGAACGACGGCCCCCGGCGAGCGAACGGGACGCTCGTTCGATCTGACGCAACGAGCGTCCCGTTCGTCGCGACGGGGGCGACGGGGGAAGTGGGGGCGACGGGGTGGGTAGCGGCATCACCCCGCGAGCAGCACCCCGACCAGGGCGATCGACGCCACCCAGACGGTGGAGATGCCTGCGAGGACGAAGGGGCGTGCGCCGACCTTCTTGATCGTGGCGATCTGGACGCCGGCGCCGAGGGCGAACATCGCGGCGGTGAGGAGGGCGGTCTGCACGATCTTGGCCTCTGCGAGCAGGCCCGCGGGCAACAGGCCGGACGACCGCAGGCCGACGCAGGCGAGGAAGGCGAGGACGAAGAGCGGGACGAGCGGCGGCCGCTTCACGTCGGCGTCGGTGCCGGCGAGCTTGCGCTGGCGCACGCTGAGGACGGCCATGACCGGGGCGAGCATGAGGACGCGGGCGAGTTTGACGACCGCGGCGACGCCGAGGGCGGCACCGCCGATCGCGCCGCCCGCGGCGACCACCTGGGCGACCTCGTGGATGGAGCCGCCCGCCCACAGGCCGGCGTCGGTGTCGGAGAGTCCCAGCGCCCGCGACAGCAGCGGGATCGCGGGGATCATGAGCGTGCCGAAGATGACGACGAGCGCGACCGCGGTGATCACCTCTTCCTCGTCGGCGTCGACGACACCGTCCACCGCTGCCACCGCGGCCGCACCGCAGATCGAGAATCCGCACGCGATGAGCAGTCGCTGGGTCCAGCTGAGGCCGAGCAGCTTGCCCGCGAACATCGTTCCCACGATGCCGAGACAGACGATCGAGACGACCACGACGATGACGCCCCAGCCCAGTCCGAGGATGTCGCTCAGCATCAATTGGAGTCCGAGGAGGGCGATGCCCACCCGCAACAGTTTCTTGGCAGAGAACTGCAGTCCCGGGCGCAGGCGTTCGGGCAAATGCACGATGTTCGACAGAACGGCGCCGAGCACGATGGCGATGAGCAGCGGGCTCACCGTCGGAAGGAACCGGCCGACACCCATGGCGACGGCGGTGGCGACGGCGCACAGCGCCAGACCCGGCAGGAGAGTGGCCGTGGCGGTCTGCAGTCGCGGCAGCGTTGCCGGGCTCTCGACGCGCTGTTCCTCGGACTTCTCGCTCAGTTGACTACTCATGGATCCACGGTCCGTCACCGCGGCCGTCTCCGGTAGCCGTCATCTCGACATGAACACATATCATCGTGATATGTCTTGCGCCGGGGTCATATACTCGATGCATGTCCCGCAGATGGCCCGAGTTCCCCGTTCTCGAGTTGCTCGTGGGCGTCGACGACCACGGAAGCCTCAGCGCTGCCGCCAGAATCGCCGGAATGGCGCAGCCGAATGCGAGTCGCGCCATCAAGCAACTCGAGCGCCAGTTCGGCATGACACTGCTGCAGCGCAGCCCGACGGGCTCGATACTGACACCGCAAGGTACCGTGATCGCGCACTGGGCACGCCGGGTGCTCTCCGACACTCGCCGGCTGCTCGACGTGGCCGAGGGACTGCGCGCGGAACGCGCCGCCGAGTTGACGGTGGGTGCCAGCATGACTGTCGCGGAACACCTGATGCCGGGGTGGCTGGGGCAGTTTCGCCGTTTGCACTCCGACGTGACCATTCACCTGCAGGTGCACAACTCGACTCAGGTGTTCGAGCGGATCAACAGCAGGATCTGCGACGTCGGGTTCGTCGAATCGCCGACGGTGCCGCGACCGTTGAAGAGTCTCACGGTCGCGCGTGACCGCCTGGTCGTCGTCGTTCACCCCACCCACCCGTGGGCCCGGCGACGGAAGGCGCTGACCGTCGCCGAGTTGGCGCTGACACCGCTCCTGGTCCGCGAGCCGGGATCCGGCACGCGAACCACCCTCGACGTGGCATTGCAGGAATACGACCGGGCGGCACCGCTTCTCGAGCTGGGCAGCGCCGCCGCGATTCGCACCAGCGTGCTGGCCGGGGTCGGTCCCGCGGTGATGAGCACCCTCGCAGTGGCGGAGCAGGTCGGCGCCGGAGAGCTGAAAGTGATCGACGTCGACGGTCTCGAGCTCGACAGGGTGCTGCGCGCCGTGTGGCGGGGCGCGCGTCAGCTCGACGGTCCCGCAGGCGAACTGGTGCGTCTGGTCCGCCGGGTCGGTGCCGAGCCGTGAGCGGCTGTCACCCGAGAATGCAGGTCGCCGCACCGGCGGCGATCACCAGCACGATGACCGCGGAACGGAACACCCCCGGCGGGAGTCGTCGGGCGATCGCGAGCCCGGTGACGTTGCCGATCAGCGCGGCGGCGACGAAGACCGGGAGTCGCGGCCAGAACATCG
Source organism: Rhodococcus sp. P3_B8 (assembly GCF_056402775.1). Classification (NCBI taxonomy): domain Bacteria; kingdom Bacillati; phylum Actinomycetota; class Actinomycetes; order Mycobacteriales; family Nocardiaceae; genus Rhodococcus; species Rhodococcus sp. P3_B8. The sequence goes on along the minus strand of NZ_JBFUGT010000001.1, from coordinate 202,547 downwards.
ATTCCGTGATTTCGTCGTGTAACCACAGGACAGCGAGCGCCATCACGTTCGCGACGATGAAATAGCCTGCGAGATCGGCGATGAAAGCCATCGGTGGCAACCGCGCGCGCATCAACAACAGGACCGGTGGCGGTCCGTTGAGCGATGTCGTCGTTCCGAGGTAGCCACCCACGGAACCGGTGAGGAGGTGCGCAGTCGTGGACGGCGCACGCGTGACTTCCGCCCGGTTGGGGAACGCCATCGCGAGCCCGCACAGCATCACCACAACTCCCGCTGCGGGCTTCAGATACTGCTCCGGCAGCAGACCGAGGGTGACCGCGCCCAGCCAGGCGCCGGGCAGACTGCCACCACCGAGCAGCGCCACCCGTCCCCAAGTGATGTGTTCTCGCAACTGGTACGCGGCGCCGATCCGCGTGATCAGGCCCGCCACCAGATTGACGAATACCACTTCGGGAACGGCGAATCCAACCATCAGCATCACCGGCGTCGCGATCAGTGCCGTCCCGAACCCGGTGGCGCCGCCGATGACCGACGCGATGCCGATGCACAGGGCACCGATGAGGAGCATCGTCATCGCGACTCCCTTCCCGATCCGGTGGCACGTTCCCGTGCAGGTCTGATGTTCAGGTGGCCAAAGATTGGACTGCGCTCACCAGAGCCATCAGTTCGATGTCGCTGCCGGTGCATCCTCGGGACAGGTCGTTCCACGGTGCGGCCAAGCCTTGCAGGATGGGACCCAAGGCTATTGCACCGCCGAGCCGCTGAGCAATTTTGTACCCGATGTTGCCGGCATCGAGATTGGGGAAGACCAACACGTTCGCCCGGCCGGCGACCCGTGAACCGGGCGCCTTGGACGCGCCGATCTCGGCGACCAGCGCGGCATCGAATTGCAGGTCACCGTCCACGTGCAACTGCGGGTCCCGGACACGCACCAGTTCCGCGGCCTCGCGGACCTTCTCCACTCGCGGGTGGCTGGCGCTGCCCTGGGTGCTGAACGACAGCATCGCCGCGATCGGAGTCTGCTCGGTGAGCTGGAAGTGGGTGGCGCTGGCGGCCAGCGCGATGTCGACCAGTTCCTCGACCGTGGGGTCGGGTACGACGGCGCAGTCGGAGAACGTCAACTGCCTTCCGTCCGACAGCAACATCAGAAACGAGCTCGACAGGATGCTCGAACCCGGCGCGAGACCGACGATGCGCAGCCCGGCCCGCAGCACATCGGACGTCGGCCTGCTCGCGCCCGCGACGCAGGCGTCGACCACTCCGGCGCGCAGTGCCCCCGCGGCGAGGCACACCGGGTCGGACAGCGCCGACTCGATCCGGTCGGGGTACCTGGCGAATCCCGATTCGACGGCGTCCCGGATCGCGGRGTCGGCGGCCGCCTCGTCGAGGTCGACGACGAGTTCCTCGGCCAGCGGGATACCCGCGGCCTCGGCGATGCGCCGGATGGCGTCCCGCCGCCCGAACAGCCGCGGGGAGACGACACATTTGTGGTGCAGATGGTGGGCCGCGCGGATCGCGCGCTCGTCTTCTCCGTCGGCGAGACCGACGACGCGGCCCTCCCCACGCAGGGTGGCGACCCAGTGGTCGATCAGCGACGAATCATTCAGTCGTGCAGCGTCGGTGGGTGGTACAGCGGTGACGCCCGGGGCCATGGCCTCGCTCTCCCATCACTACGAAGAAAGGTGGCGGTCGTCGATCTCGACGACCGCCACCCGCTGGAACTCGGGGAACGTATCGTTCCCTACGGCTGGATTGCCTTTTCGATGTCGGTGAGCATGCTGTCGATGCCGTGGAGCAGTTCCGAGAGCACCTCGTCGTCGGCCACGAGGGGCGGTGAGATCATCAGCATCGTGGCACCACGGTCGTCGCCGCGGAGAATCACCTTGGTGCGGGCGAACGCCTCCGGCAGTACCTTGCGCAACACCGTCAGCGATTCCTGCTCGGTGAACTCGCGGCCGCTGTCGCTGTCGGCCATCAATTCGATCGCGTAGAAGAATCCGGTGCCGCGCACGTCCTTGACGCAGCGGTGCGAGCTCATCAGCGAGTCGAGTGCCGACTTCAACTTCGGTCCGCGCGCGGAGACGTTGCCCAGCACGTTCTCGTCGCGCATCGCGGTGATGTTCGCGACCGCCACCGCCGTAGACACTGGGTGTCCGCCCCACGTCGCGCCGTGTGTGAACACGCCGCCCTTGGGCGAGTCGTAGAGCTCGCGAACCAGCTGCTCACGCACGATCAGGCCGCCGAGCGGGGCGTATCCGGACGTGGAACCTTTCGCGAACGTGATCATGTCGGGAACCACACCGGTCAGCCCGTGCCCGAACCAGTGTCCGAGGCGGCCGAACGAGCAGATCACCTCGTCGGAGACCAGCAGGATCCCGTGCTTGTCGCACAGCGCGCGCAGCGCGGCCCAGTATCCGTCCGGCGGGACGAGGGCGCCGCGCCCGTTCTGAACCGGCTCGGCGAACACGGCGGCGATGGTCTCGGCGCCCTCTTCCTCGATGACGGCTTCGATCGCGGCGATGCAGTCGAGCTCGTTTGCCGGGCCGCAGTCGCCGAGGTAACCGAGGGTGTTGGGCACGGAGCGTACCCCGGGCAGCAGCGGTCCGAACGGGTCTTTGATCTTGGGCAGCTGAGTTACCGAGAGCGCGCCGAGAGTGGTTCCGTGGTAGGCCATCTCGCGGCTGATGATCTTGGTGCGCTGCGGGTTGCCCTGGCTGCGGTGGTACTGCCGGGCGAACTTGACGGCCGTCTCCACGGCCTCCGAACCCGAGTTGACGAAGAAGGTCGTCCCGAGATCACCGGGCGCCAGGTCGGCGATGAGCGCGGACGCCTCGATCGCGGGAATGTGGGCGCTGCCCCAGTTGGAGGCGTACGCCAGCGTCCCGATCTGCTCGCTCGCCGCCTTGGCGATGTCGTCGCGGCCGTGACCGATGTTCACGCAGAACAGGCCTGCCAGACCGTCGAGGAAACGGTCCCCCTCGGTGTCGATCAGATAGCTTCCCTCGCCACGAACGAACACCGGAAAGTCGCTTTCCCAGGTGTCCTTACGGGTGAAATGAGGTCCGAGGTGCCGGCGGGCCCGTGCTCGCAATTCGGTGACGTCCACGACCATCTCCTTCGTTGTCGAATGGCTGTGATCCACAACATACCGACGGGGCAGACCGCAGGTCAGGGCCAGAAGAGCGGTATTCGATGGGTCCAGTCTGGTCCCCGTAGACGGCGCTCAACTGGTCCTTCTGGTCCCATGCCAGAGTGATCCAGACTTCGGTATCGAATCGCTCGGGCACCACGACGTGTGGTCGGAGCGGCGAACAGCCCCAGCTAACGGAGGTCTCAGATGAGGATCGGTATCCCCAAGGAAGTCAAGAACCACGAGTACCGGGTGGCGGCCACTCCCGCCGGTGTCCACGAAATGGTCGCCCACGGGCACGACGTGTTCGTGGAACGCGGTGCGGGGGAGGGCTCGTCGATCGGTGACGACGCCTACGGTGCCGCCGGCGCGAAGATCCTCGACTCCGCCGACGCGGTGTGGCAGAGCGCGGAACTGCTGCTCAAGGTCAAGGAGCCCATCGCCGAGGAATACCACCGGATGCGTTCGGACCTCACGTTGTTCACCTACCTGCACCTCGCTGCGGGTGAAGAGTGCACCCGGGCACTGCTCGCCGCCGGCACCAATTCCGTTGCGTACGAGACCGTTCAGCTTCCCGACGGTTCCCTGCCCCTGCTGTTCCCGATGAGTGAGGTCGCCGGCCGGCTCGCACCGCTCGTCGGCGCGCAGGCACTCATGCGACCGGAGGGTGGCCGAGGCGTACTGATCGGCGGCGTATCCGGTGTGTTGCCGGCTCGCGTCGTCGTGATCGGTGCGGGCGTGTCGGGTATGAACGCCGTCGCCGTCGCCGCAGGCACCTGGGCCGACGTCGTCCTGTTCGACAAGAACGTCGACAAGCTGCGCGCCGCCGACCGGATGTACCAGGGCCGGATCCGCACCCTCGCCGCGAACGCCTACTCGATCGAGCAGGAGGTCATGCAGGCCGACCTCGTCATCGGTGCCGTGCTCGTCCCGGGCGCCAAGGCACCGAAGATCATCTCGAACTCGCTGGTCTCGCGGATGAAGCCGGGCAGCGTTCTCGTCGACATCGCGATCGACCAGGGTGGTTGCTTCGAGGATTCGCGTCCCACCACCCACGCGGAGCCCACGTTCAAGGTTCACGACTCGATGTTCTACTGCGTGGCGAACATGCCGGGAGCGGTGCCCCACACGTCGACGTACGCACTCACCAACGTGACCTTGCCGTACACCCTGCAGATCGCCGAGAAGGGCCTCGCCCGCGCGGCCAGGGAGAATGCCGCACTCCGGGCCGGTGTCAGCACCGTCGCCGGGCGCCTGACGAACGATGCCGTCGGTGAGGCACTCGGGATCGAGTCGGTCAGCGTCGACGACGCGCTCAACCTGGTTTGATTTCGCCGCCGGCCCGGCATACTGAGAAGTGCTCGTTCGAGAACTTCTCGGCGTGCCGGGTCGGCCTACCTCTGGCCACTCTTGGATCCACAGGAGGCGATGCGTGCCGAGAACACTGATCGAGGTCGACCGCAATTCCGCCGAACCGCTCTACCGCCAGGTTCGACGGGCGATCGAACACGGCATCGCCAACGGACTGTTCGATCCACGCCACCGCCTTCCGAGTTCGCGGGAACTCGCGGTCGATCTCGCGATCTCCCGGAACACGATCAACCTGGCGTATCAGGAACTGATCGCCGAGGGACTCGTTCAAAGCCACCAGCGCTCGGGCATGTTCGTCAATCCCGACATGATCGAGACGCTCGCAACGGACGCCCGCGCGACCATCCCGCGCATCGACTGGTCGTCCCGCATCCGGAGTTACCCCGACGCCGACGTCCCGCACATCGAGAAGAACGTCGACTGGCACAGCTATCCTTACCCGTTTCTGGCCGGGCAGATCGACATCCGCAGTTTCCCCGCCCGCGCGTGGGTGCGTTGTCTCCGCGACGCGCTGTACCAACCCCACGCCTACGCGAGCCTCCAGGACAGCGTCGGTGCGGACGACCCGATGCTGATCGACATGATCCGCCAGCATCTGCTGCCCTCGCGCGGCATCGAGGCGAGTGCGGACGAAGTTCTGGTGACGGTCGGTTCCCAGCAGGGGCTGGACCTCGTCGGCCGGGTGCTACTCGGACCCGAGGATCGGGTTGCCATCGAAAACCCCGGCTATCTCGATGCGCGACACATCTTCCTGCGCACCGGCGCCCAGGTGTACGGCATCGACGTCGACGATCGCGGCCTGCGCCCGCCGGAGACTCTCCGCGGCACGGACCTGATGTATCTGACACCGAGCCATCACCATCCGACCAACGCGACGCTCGGCATCGACCGTCGTCAGCGTCTGCTGCAGCTCGCCGCGGAGTCCGGCACCGTGATCGTGGAGGACGACTACGACAGCGAGTTCCGCTACCACGGCAGCCCCAGCCCGGCGCTGAAGGCGCTCGATTCCAGCGGCGACGCCGTGTACCTCGGCACGTTCTCGAAGTTCCTGGCCCCCGGTCTGCGTCTGGGCTACCTCGTCGGACCTGCGGACCTGGTGCGCGAACTGCGGAAGGCCCGGCGGTACGTGCTCCGTCATCCACCGGGTCACCAACAACGGGCCCTGGCCATGCTCATCGACAGCGGGGAGTACCACCGCGCGCTGCGCCATCACCGCACCCAGATGAAACACAAATGGGAGCGGCTGTGTGCGGCCGTCGACAAGTATCTCCCGTGGCCGCAGGAACCCTATCCGCCCGGTGGCGTCAGCTTGTGGATGACCGGCCCGGAGAACCTCGACTGCCGGGTACTCGTGCGCGAGGCGGAAGCCCGCGGTGTGCTCATCGAACGGGGCGACATCTTCTTCACGCAGCCGGTCCCGCCCCGCAACCACTTCCGCATCGGCTACGGCGCGATCCCGCTGCGTTCCATCGAAGAAGGGATCGCGCTCCTCGGCCAGGCGTGCCAGGCGAGTTTCCGCTTTGGCAGGTAGACCCGATAACACCCGCGCCTGCGCGCATCCTGCCGCCCAGACGGCGGCCTGTTCGGCCGGCTTCCTCGCAGCCGCAGTGGCCCACGGCCCGTGGTCAGAACATATTGGAGGCGCGTCGGCTCGGGGACTCTAGGGTGGTCAGCACATGACTACAGCAGAATCCTTGTTGGCCAGCCCACGTGGGCGTCGGATGCTGCTCGCCTACGCGAGGGACGCCGAACGAACTCTGCACTCCGAGTTCCGCAGTGACTCGTTCGATCACGCCGTATTTCTGGCGTCGTATCACCTCGAGTCCGGTCGCGAAGGCGCACGCGTGCTGTTCGGGCCCGGCGCTGAAGAGGCTCGGCGGACCGTCCTCACTGCAGACGATGTGGCGCATCGCCTGTCCCAGGTGCCGCTTCCCGAGGTGACAGCGGTTGCACTCCGTTCGGCCCTCGCCGACGCGGTGGACGCGGCGCGCTACTGGCAGGACCCGGACGGTGAAGACATCCTCGTCGATACCGAGCCGGTGCGCCGTGAGCTTCGACGGGTCGCCGAGCACATCGCACGATCCCCGCACGCGCAGTGGTGGACGACGCCCGCTGCGACCGATCAGTGGTCGGTGGGCTGGAGTGAGGACGATACGGATCCCGTTGACTCGACTACCACAGAACTGTTGCGTGACTACCGTGATCGGACTGCCGCGGAGGAAGTGCGAGCAGAACGCGATCGTCCGGCGGATCCGTCGGCGAACTGGTCCGGCTGGTGGTGGTCGACTCCACCCACACGGTGTTCGTCCCGGCGGCTGTTCGACGGGGCCCCGGCCGGTTTGTGGTTCGTCGAGGACAGCATGGGATGGGAGCGCGCCATCACGCGACGAATGAACATCCCCGCCGGCGCTCGCGTGTACGAGGTCGACGGTGCGCAGGCGTGGGCAGAACTGTGTAGACAGTTCTCCGTCGAGGTCACCGCGCAGAAACGACACGATTGGTACCGCACCACCGGACGATCGGGACGATGGGTCATTCCCGACTGGCCGCGGCTCTCCGAACGGTACGAGGGCGTCCATCTCACCGTGGCGGGATACCTCGCCGCGGCGGGCACCGCGATCGCCGTCGACGCCGGCACCGGCACCGGCACCGGCACCGGCACCGCGAGTGTCATCGCGGGATGGGCGCCCGACGACACCTACTGGCTCACCGACACCGTCAACCTCGACAGTGACGATTCCCGGACCTGGGTGTGCGACACCAGTGGAAGACATCCTTCCTGGGTCGGCGAAACTCACCGCTGAGGACTGCTGTCCTTGAGCCGCAGGCGGATCCGCGAACGCGATGCCGGCGGGAATCCGCACGCGACACGCTAAATTTGGGGCACCCCTACGTAGAGGAGAGCCCCATGGGCAAGGTGGTCATGTACAGCTCGGTGTCGGTGGACGGCTTCATCGCGGACGAGCACGACCAGCCCGGACCGCTGTTCGACTGGTTGACCAGCGGTGACGTCCCGTTGGACGAAAGCGGCGAGCTGAAGGTGTCGCAGACGTCCTACGACTACACCCGGTCGTACTGGGACCAGATCGGGGCGACACTCGTCGGCCGCCACGTCTTCGACCTGACGGACGGCTGGGACGGAAAGCCTCCGAGCGGGATCGACCACGTGGTCGTCGTGACGCACCGGCCGGAGCCCGAGGGCTGGGACCCCGAGGCGCCGTTTCACTTCGTCGACGGCATCGAGGCAGCCGTGGCCAAGGCGCAGGAGCTCGCGGGTGACCGCATCGTCGAGGTCGCCGCCGGCGACGTCGGTGGCCAGGTGCTTGCCGCAGGCCTGATCGACGAGGTGCGCATGGACGTCGTACCCGTCGTGTTCGGGGCCGGCAAGCGCTACTTCGGGTCGGTCCACGCACAGCACCTGTTGGAGGATCCCGACGAGGTGATTCAGGGCAACCGGGTGCTTCACCTGCGCTATCGGGTGCGCCGTCGACCGATCTGAGCGGACTGCGAACGGTGACACAAGATCGGGTCTCAGGCTGCGTTTGCGCATCGCTGTCCCTGGTCGGGCAGCCGACGCCGATCCGCCCCATCACCTCACCTGCGGCAAGTTCAACTCGAGATCACTGGTCGCCGGCTTCCGTCCAGGCGCCGGTTGTCGCGTTCGAGTTCGCCGGTCCGGTGTTCGCGGTCGAGGACGAGGCCGATGCCGACGACGTTGACTCCGGCATCGATGAGTTCGGCGACGCGTTCGAGCCGGGCCAGTTCGTGGTCGCCGTACCGGCGGGTGCCCGCGCCGGTACGGAGGGGAGTGATCAGCCCGTACTCCTCCGCGCGGGACCGGCGGCAGTCGACAAGCACTGGCCAGGAACGCCCGCGGGACTCGCGGCGGTGCGCCGTCTGGTCGGGATCCGGCCGGCATGAGCTTCGCGTAGTCAACGGGATAAGTCCGCCTCACGCTCGGGCAGCGCACCGGAGCGCCCGCCACGTGCGATTGGGGACCGGGCACACGGGGTAGTCACGGTATACGCCTCGCGCGCACCGGCGCGCCATGTTCCACATGCTCCCGACGCCCGACGCAGTGCGTGGCGACGACACACAGCAGGTGGGTTCGATGATGAAAATAGGAAAGACCAAAACCAAAGTTGAAGTTGCCGCGGCGGTCGGCGCCGGATATCTACTGGGGCGCACACACCAGTTGAGGATGGCCGTGAAGATCGCTGGTGCGGGCGGGCGGTCCCCCAAGGGGCCTGAGGATCTGCTCGTACAGGGATCCGAGTTTCTGGCCTCGTCTCCGGAGATTGGGGAACTGGGCGATTCGGTTCGGGACGAGCTACTCGACACGGCGGCCGCCACGGCTGAGGCCAGCAGTGGGCACGTCGATTCGTTCCGCGACCGCCTCCGGTCGGGCGGTGCGCACGTCGTGGCCGGCGGCGGACATCTGGTCGCGGGGGTGAAGAGGATCGGTCGGCGCGGGCACGCCCACCCGCGGGACCCCGAGGATTCCACCGTTGACGAGATATCGGAGCACGGAAAAGACGAGGACGGACGTTCGTCTCCCACGGTCGAAGAAGAACAACAGGCGAAGCCGCACAGACTGCGCAAACGTCGGGTCACGACACCCAGTGATTCGGCGGGGGAGTCCCGCGACCAATCCGCACAGAAAGCACGACCGGACACAACCGCACGCAGGAAGGGGACGGCCAAGGCGCACTAGCCTCCTCACCCGTTGGGGCCCGGTGCGCATCGATCGGCGCCGAGTTGTGCGTGTCCGCGATCCCGTTATCGGTGCTCGTGGATTCGCTCCGACCGGCGCCGAAACCGCACACTCCGTCATGCAGCAACTCCTCGCGGACAACGAACACTTCCTCACGGTCGTGATGTGCGTGGTCGTGGTGGCACTCGCCGCCGCCGCGGTGTGGACGATCTTCCGCTGACGGACAGGATTCCGGAGGTCCGGCAGGCGGGAATCTCGTTGTTCGGCATGAAATCCCGTGTCCAACGGGCCCGCGCCGCCCTCCAGGCCCAATTGCACGACTTCCAGCCCCGCAGCGGATCGTGCGCCTGCGGAGCGACGTCATCGGAGGACGAGCACACCGCTACCGCACCCTCGGCCTATCCCGAGATCCACCACGCGACGTCGCCGCTGCGCAACGCCGCGGGTGAGAGCGGAGACAGTGAAGCGGTGAAGTGTCGAACTCCCGCGTCACCTGATCGAGCTGCCACAGCTCTCGYARTCCCACGGGYRCCCACMGTCCCCGCTGGACCTCACGAAATTACTGATACTGCCAGTACTGTTATCTGGTCCGTACTGGAGAGCTGAGGAGTGACATCTGTGGCACGCAAGGTTGTAGTTSAGATGGTCGACGACATCGACGGCACCACCTTTGGTGAGGACGGCGAGAGCATCCACTATGCAGWCGACGGCGTCGAGTACGTGATCGACCTGAAGGACGAGCACGCGAAGGAACTCCGAGAGACCTTCGAGTACTACATCGCGCACTCCACCCGCGTCGGCGGCCGCAAGCACCGCTCGGACCGAMCGGTCAACCCCACYGCCGAGAGACGGCCGTCGGGCGAAACGACGAAGATCCGCGYCTGGGCACTCGAGCAGGGCTACGAACTGTCCTCTCGTGGACGTATCCCCACCGMGATCGAGCAGGCTTTCCACGACGCCCACTRAACATGCGCAGCGCCTTCCCCGTCGCGGTGGTCGATCGTGGCAGGCTATCGGTATGTGTGGTCGTTACGCCTCGACGACGAGCCGGGGAACGCTGCTCGATACCTTCGAKGTCGCCCCTGAACGGGCCGACCCGGAGATGGCGCCGGACTACAACGTGGCGCCCACGAAGACCTCCCCGGTTGTGATCGCGCGGGTACCGAAAGACACCGACGACGAGCAACCCCAACGACAGCTCCGCAACCTCAAATGGGGCCTGACACCGTTCTGGGCCAAAGATCCGAAGATCGGCTCACGCATGATCAACGCCCGCGCCGAGACCGTGCATGAAAAGCCCGCCTACAGGCAGTGTTTCAAGTCGCGGCGCGGGATCGTCCCGGTGTCCGGGTTCTACGAGTGGTTCCCGACCCACGAGGTCGGCAAGTCCGGGAAACCCCTCAAGCAGCCGTACTACATCCACCCGGCCGAGAGCGACATTCTCCCGTTGGCCGGCATCTTCGACTTCTGGCGCAACCCCGACGTCCCCGACAACGATCCGGACGCCTGGCTGATCACATTTTGCGTGATCACAACCAACTCGACCGACGATGTGGGACATATCCACGATCGGATGCCGATGAGCGTCGCCCCGGAGAACTGGGCGGACTGGCTCGACCCGACCAACACCGACGTCGACCACACCCGATCCTTGATGGCACCGCCGGTACCGGGCAGCCTCGAGACCTACCCGGTGTCCAAGGCCGTCAACAACGTCCGCAACAACGGTGAAGACCTGCTGAAGCCGATCACTCTCGAGGACGCCCACTGACCACTGGTGCGACCCGCGCAAGCACCACGCACAGCCGGCGGACACACCGGTTCGGAATACCACCCGATGGTCCGCTGTTGAACAGCCTGACGGTGGCGGACATACCCCGGGTACCACACCAGAAAAGGCGCTACGAGCGACCACTTGCCGAGAGGCGATATGGCGTCACCGTCCCGCTGGCCGGGTAAGACCTACAGTGCGTAGCGTTCCCGAAAAGGAAACGAAGCCGCTGTCACCGGGGAAGGCGACAGCGGCTTCCCTTTGATCGGATACGTTCCGTCACAGCGAATCCCGGGTGACCGACCCCGGATCGAGGTCTCCGCGCTGACCCGGTAGATAGGGCGACCCCACCCGTTTGAAAACCGCGCCCTCCATCCCGGAATTCTTAGCGGCCTCCAGAATGACGGCACCGTCCACTCCAACCCAATGCGGCAAGATCTGCACGGGCACGCCGACCCCGTGCAGCTCGTGACCGAGGTCGGTGAGAGCGGCACGGCGCTCCAGATACGGCGCCGCCATCAGATCACTACCGTCGGCAGAGAGGACGTCGAACGGAAGATAGGTGACCGGCACCTGCCGCCGCACGGCCGTGGTCGGGCGCAGGGTGTTCATCCGCTTCTGCAAGCGCGCGAACGACAGCCGACCCTTGGATAGGGCCACGATCTCGCCGTCGAACACGATCCGGCCGCGACCGCCGAATGCTTCGGTCAACGCCTCGGCCACCTCCGGGTACGAGGAGGTGACGACGTTGAGGTTGCGGGTCCACAACACCGGCGGCTCGCCGCCGCCGACCGCAGCCACCACGCGGCACCCGTCGTACTTCATTTCCGCCGCCCAGCCCCCCATTTGCTCCGGGGGTTCACCCGGGGTGGCCAACATCGGCGCAATCAGCCGCATGGGCCGATTGTGCGCCCACTTGCGCAGCTCGGGCGACCCTTACGGTTCCGGTATGCGGAAGACCAGCCGATTCGTCAAGCGTATGTTCACGCTGCTCACGTGACGCTGAACCACCAGTACGCGATCTGTGCCAGACCGTTGGCGATCGCATAGAAGGCGGGCTGCGCCCACTCGGGAATGCCCCAAAGACTCAGGTCGTCCATGGCGTCCTCCACACGTTGAAGTTGGCCCCGACAACTACGCATCGCTCGCGGTTACGGGGGATCGGAATCACGTCATCGCCTCCGGGGTTAGTTGAATGGAAGCGACTGCCACCACTGGATCGCGTTGCCTAGTGCCACCCACGCGTCGAGGAGCTGAGGGAAAGCGTAGAAGAATCCCAGGTCCAACATGGCGAACTCCTTGGTCGGAACGGGCTCTGTTGAATGGAAGCGCACCTCCTGCGCTGTGTATCGCCCGCCGGAGGCGGATCGGTACAGCTACCCAATCGAGTGGGGCCCGTAGGTGCAGGCCGAGTGATGGCGGGTTCACCCGCAGATCGCAAAGAGAAACAGGCCGCCACACCTGCCAATCCGCGGAACACCGTAGATCAGGACCGTGATGATCACCGGTCTGGGCAGTGAGTGGCGACCTGTTGCTCGTCGCGGTTGTCAGAGTAGATCGTCCCTGTGACAGAGACGATCAGGACTTCGCCGGGACGAGAAACTTCACCGCGACGCTGAACGCATATTTTCCTGGGTTATGGATAGGGACTCGATGAGTGCATGGCCGTCCTCATCGATGCTGAGGATTTTGAACTTCGAGACCCCTTGAGCGTGGAGCATCACCGTGTCGCCAGTTGTCAAACCCGCGCGAGTTCCGGGATTCTCGGTCATACGCCACACCGAGCCCGTACGGGTTCGGTGTGCAAGCCGCCGATATTTGCCGGATTCGATCGATCGTGGCTCCGACTGCCGCAACGGGCGCCACAGTGCTGTGCCGATAGCGGATCCCGGAGAGACAAGGTGTGGCAATGTCGGATTTGTGAACGACGGCATTCCCAGCCCAGGCGATCCTCAGCACATGAATCGACATGTCGATCCGAACTCTGAATCGTTGGTGTGGCGGGTCGACGACGTTCTCGAGGACACCTCGCACGGCGACTGGATCGCGCAGACATTGCCGCGGTTCGAGTACACGGTCGGGTCCCTGGTGCCGCCAATCTTTACCCTGTATTCGCGCGTACTGCATCCCGCCGCCCGGATCGACCCCGACACCGGCGAGCGAGTCCCGGTGCGATGGGCCGAAGTTGCCGTTCATACCGGCGGCGTGATCCACCAGACTGTCGAGTGGGGCTCGTTGCTGCAGGCCGGCGTGCATCACGGTGTGGGTGACGGCAGCGGAATCGTCTGGAATCAAGAACCCGACGAAGGGGACATGCCGGAAGATCAGTTCGCCGCCCTGGCCGATGCTCTCGTGCAACACATCACCACTCCGGATGATTGCTGGTTTCGGCTTCTGGGAAGGCCGCGCCGGTCACGGCATGAACCTTCCCCATCCCGGTCCGCGCGTCCACATCCCCTTCCGAGACAACTACCTGCTGCACGGCACCGTGCGCGATGCCGTACGCACCTTGGGCGGGTGGGGCCGAATCTGTGGTGGCCCCAAGATCGGGCATGGTGCGTCGCCTCCGACATCGACCTCATGTCGACCTACATCGGCTCGTCCACTGCGTGCGCCCTGGCACTGCCAGCACACCCCGATCTGGAAGTGATCGACACCAGCAGCTCCCGCAAGGTCACCTGGGACAGCGACCATATAAATCCCTTACCGCCGCGCCCGTACGGGCAATAACCGCCGATTGCCGAGCCCGACCCGTCCGCAAGCGGAACCTGTACCGGGACGAGGTGGCGTCCCAACGCATGCCGGCGGCAGTCCGCCCTCGTTCCATAAGCGGATCCGTCACCGGACGCCTCACTCGTCGTGCGGTGTTTCGGCGACCCACTCTCCCTTGGGAACGGGTTCTGGATCGGCCGGCACTTCGCTGCCGGTGAGCCGCGCGAGGACAACTCGCCAGTGGAGGAGCTCTGCTTCGGTGGCCTTGAGCTCAGCGCGCACACTCTGGAGGACTTCGTGCGTGTCGTTGCTGGAGTTGGCCTCAATCCTCTGTGCGATGCGCCCGAGCCGTGCGACCCGCGCGGTCAACTGCTGGACGATCGAGTCCACCGGTTGTGCAAGCTCCTCCGATCGTGGCAGGGCGGCCGCGAACCGGTCGACAAGCTCGAACGTCGACTCGTACATCTGATCATGGTGGCAGCTGCGTAACCCCGCAGGTGACCTGTTCCGAAAACGGATCCCCAACCGGCCAGCGATTCTCCGACATACCCGTCGGTGATCGCACTTCTCGCCGAAGGCGGAGGCGCGGATCAGATCGGCACTATCGCTTCGTCGAGAGCACGAGCTGCGGGGATTTCCAAGACGACGCGTGTGCGGTCGAGCCCGATGGCGGGCCACCGGTACTCGATTTCGAGGGAGGTGCCCGTCGGGCGTCCATTGATGACATAGGAGAACTCGCGGACGTAGCGCCCTTCCTCGGTGTGTGGATTCTGGCTCGACCGCTCTGTGTAGATGTTCAGATCAGGCGATACCACCCATGCACTGAACTCGGCCTCGGGCTCTGCAATCGAAGCCAGACCGCCAGGCCCCTGGATGGCGCGGAACTGGGAGGCAAGCTCCGCCGACTTCAATCCCGAAGCGGAGACGGTCAACGCCATATCCATGACCTTTCGGTACGCGATGAGGTATCGAAGTCCGACGCGGTAGCCGTTCGAGTCGGAGAGCAGGAGCGGCCCGTGCGCGATTGCACCCAGTTCCGGGGAGACGGGATAGTCGATCCAGCTGAACTGCGACATCGTTCGAGTATGAACGGGCAAGACTTAGCTACGGGCAACTGTGCGCGCGTCCCGTACATCGATCGCCAATCGGGTCCGACTTTCGCAGGAACGGGTGAACGTCTTCGTCCGTGGTCGGACTCGCCGAAGGTGGTCCCGACCGGGGAGACCTGGCTTACGCTCACCGCATGACGGCATGGATCGAGGTTCTGAAAGCACTCACCGCCGGCCCTGAACTGCCCATTCGCGGCACCATCCGGGAAGTGCGCCCGGACGGGTACACCGAAGGCTTCGCAGGGGCGTCGAGCGGGCCGAGTCCGATGCTCGTTGTCACCGGCGACGGTTGCCGGGTGTGGCGGCATGGCAACCGGCTCCGCGTCGAGCGCGGCGACGGAAGATTGACCTTCGTCACCGACGGTATCCAGGCGTGGGACTTCACCGCCGATTCCGAACGACCTCGAACCGGCCCACCAGATCGTGTCCACTATCTGGGGTCGAACCAGTTCTTGCTGCAACGGCGTAGCGCCGCCGACTGGTCCGGCGATGACTTCACCACCCCCACCGGTCCGGTGGAAGAAACCGAGTTCGCCGACCGAGAGTGCTGGACGGTCGAGCTGGCACCACCGCCCCACAAGCCTTACCCGTTGCGGATCTGGGTCGATACCGCATCCGGACAGATGCTCGGCTACCGCTCCGAGCATGCCGGACAAGGGGCGCAGTTCGTCGATCTCGTCGTCGGCGAGGACTTCGACGACGGGCTTTTCGGCTGGGACGGACCGGTCTATACGCCGGAGGAGTATCAACGGAGGCTGAAGGACCAGCACCTCACGGTGCAGCGCGAACACGCGGCCTGGTTCTCTGAGGCGGTCACTGCGTCGCCGATCGGTACCCGAGTCCCGGTGGACTTCACGCCCGACAGTTTTCCCTTCCGGGACCCCGAGACGGGAGCATTCGACGCCTTCAATCGCGACACATTGCTGTCTCGGCGTCCGCGCAGCGAAGACGGGTGGACGCCGAATTGGGGTCCGCTCCATTATGTTTGGTCGACACCAGACTGGGACTGGGCGGCCGGCGGCATCAATCTCGACCTCGACGACGAGGCGATTCGTCTCCTCCAGAGGTCCTTGCACCCCGAAGAGCCGGTCGACCGGCAACGGAAGATCGATCCACCCGGACGAGGCCGCACGAAGTGACCCTCGAGTTGGTGTCGGAACCAAAACTCAATGAACGACGACGCAGCTTCTCTCCGGTTATCCATGCGCCAGCGGCATGCACCACAGCAGTAGCCATCGGGAGCGGTTCTAGT
This sequence comes from Rhodococcus sp. P3_B8, assembly GCF_056402775.1. NCBI lineage: Bacteria > Bacillati > Actinomycetota > Actinomycetes > Mycobacteriales > Nocardiaceae > Rhodococcus > Rhodococcus sp. P3_B8. The sequence continues at coordinate 186,488 of NZ_JBFUGT010000001.1, read as the reverse complement.
CGCACTCGTCGACGATGTTTGACCGTTGATTCCCAAGCACCACGCCGCCAGCGTTGTGCGTCCGAGAGATGGGATTTCAGCGATGTACATCGGATATGCACGTGTATCCACCGATCAGCAAGACCTAACCGCGCAGCAGCACGCTCTGCTTGCGCTCGGGGTGTCACCGGACCGGATCTACGTCGATCACGGCTTGACCGGAACCAATCGCCTGCGGCCCGGACTGCAGAACGCGCTTGCAGCCTGCCGAAACACGGACACCCTCGTAGTGACCAAGTTGGACCGGCTGGCCCGTTCGTTACCGGATGCCCGAGACATCGTCGACGAGCTGACAGCTCGGCACGCGTGCCTGCAGATCGGGGCCTCGTTGCACGATCCCACCGACCCGGTCGGGCGCCTGCTATTCAACGTCCTGGCAATGGTCGCCGAGTTCGAGGGCGACCTGATTCGGGCACGAACGAGGGAGGGGATGCGGATCGCGAAGGCGAAAGGACACCTCAAGGGCAAGAAGCCGAAGCTCAATCCGCGTCAGGAAGGGCACCTCGTCGAGCTGCACGGGACAGGCGAATACTCGACCGCGGAACTGGCCGATCTGTTCTCGGTGGGCCGGTCGACGGTGTACCGGGCGATCAAACGCGCCCGCCGACCTCATCGCGACGGCTACTCGGAAGCCAGTGCCTAGCGATTCCCGCACATTGGGAACGTCCGCCGGCCCGGCCACTCTGGCGGGCGTTCCGCATACGGAGATGCGAACCCGAAAATCGGCTCCATGAGAAGTCTGCGTGCGACAGGATTCTGTGATGAGTGCGGATTCCGGCTCCGGTCCTGACCTCGATTTGGTCCAAGTCGGGCCGATTGAAGTAGACCCGGCTGTCTTGGGGGGTTCGGGGTCGTCACTGTGGGATCTCATCGGTGACCGTCGCGTCGAGATGCGCTCTCCAGACGAGGTACTCGATCTTCCACGCCACGGGTGGCGTCGGCTCGTCCCAAGCCGGGACGATGGCGCAGGATCGAGGGAGGTCTTCGCCGCACCGCACGGGCAGGTCTCGGAAGCGTGGACACTGGTGTTCCTCAGCGATTCAGCTGGTGCCTGGAGGGTTAGCACGCACCCGGGTCCGATCCGAGTGCATCGTTGCCGGGCGGCCCGCCGCGTTGGTCTGGAGTTGCGCTGGCCCGGCGAGTTCACCTGCAAGGCGGGTGCGCTCCCCGGAGTGTCGATCGACCTGGTGAATGCCGGAGACAGGATGTGGGTGAACTATGCAGGGGACCACATGACCGTCCACGGTTGGGTGCTCGATGAAGAGGGCGAGCCGATGAAGCCGGGGCTGTCGTTGTTCTCACAAGCACCGACGCTGCCCGACATTGAACCCGGCGATCGAATATCTCTGCGGGTCGATATCGCTACGCGCGATATCGAGGACTTTACTCCCGGCCGCTACGCGGTCATCGCCGAACTCCATGACTTGGGCCTGACGTCGAGTCCGGGAACGTTAATCCTGGTTGACCCAACCCCTGGCACCTAGTCGACGATCGCTCATCGATCCTCTATCGGACACGAACTTCCCACATCACACGCCTGATCCACCACGTGACGATTGTTTCCGATGGGCGCGGTCGTCTCCAGGATGGAGGTGTTGGTGGCGATGCTCGCGCACTCAGCCGGTGGGCAAATCCATTTCTTCGGCGACTTCGAGGAACTGCCGCAGCGCGATGTTGGGATTGTCGGAACGGTAGGCGGCGGCCACCTCCAGGTACCGGGGTTCCCCTGCGACCTCCCGCAGTTCGACACCGGGCACGCGGAAGGCGGTGGCGCGGCCGGCCGGCATCGGTGCGATACCGACGCCGGCCGCGACGGCGTGCAGAACCTGCTCGTCATCAGCTTCGTAGCGGACCACGTTCGGCGGCCGATGTGGCCACAGTTGCCGCACGATGGCGTCGTGCATGCCGGGACCGTTGATCCGTGGCCAGAAGACCACGGGTTCATCCGCGAGTTCTGCCGGGTCAATCCGGCTGCCCGCGGTGAACCGGTGCTCTGCCGGTACCGCGACGAGCAACGCCTCCTGGTCCAAAATTTTTACTGCCAAACCTGATTCGTAGATCGGTGGCCGGACGATGGCCACGTCGATGTCGCCGGCGGCCGCGAGTTCGATGTTCCTGGCGGTGAAGCCGCGGTGCTCGATGATCGTGGTGCCCGGATACCGAACCCGGAACCGCTCGACCGCGCGGGCGATGTTCCCGCCCGCCCACGAACGAGTGTGTGCGATCCGGAGTTCGCCGCCTGACCCCGCGGCGGCCGCGCGGATCCTGCCGACCGATCGCTCCACGAGCGTGAGCAGCACCTCGGTCTCGGCGACGGCGACCTCGCCGGCGGCGGTGAGGGCGAACCGCGGCCCGGCGCGATCGAGCAGTTCCACTCCGAGTTCGTGCTCGAACAGCTTGACCTGACGACTCAACGCCGACTGCGCAACATGGAGCTCCTCGGCCGCCCGAGTAAAGCTCATTTGTTTCGCCACGGTAACAAAATAGTGGGCGCGTTGCAGGTTCATCCAGCGATTATATCGAGATGAGATTGGAGGATCGACTATAGGACTTGGACAGGACGACCCGCCAGCGGCAAGGCTTGACGCCAAGTAATTACCAGTGACGCCAGTCACTCTCCCACCACACGTGGGTGGCCATCAGCCCCCACTGACCGATCCGAGGGTTCGACGTGACAAAACCGCTCAGCGCGCCAGAGCAGAGGGACGAGCAGCTCCCCCCGGCTGACTCGTCAGCATCGACAGGTATGTGTACGAAGCAGCGAATACTGAACACCGTCGCGATAGGAAGTCTTGTCCTGTCGCTTGTACTCGGCATAGTCGTCGACGGAGCGACCCTGTGGGGCCTGCTCCCGATCGGCATCTACGGCGCCCTGGCGATTTTCGGCATGGACGTCATGGTCGCGACCGTGGTGTCCGTTGCGTCGGCGATGCTGATCCTGCTCCCCGCGCCCACCGGGGCCGCCGACATTCTCGGTGAATCGATCGGCGATCAGGTGACGATGATCGGTCTGATCATCATGCTCGGAGCCGGCCTCGCCGAGGTCATGCGCGTGACCGGGGTGGCCGGTCAGATCGTGCGGTCGGTCATGAGAGTGGCCGGTGACAAGAGTCAGCTCGCGTTCATCCTGGGCACGATGGTCTCGTGCCTGATCCTCGTGGCCGCGCTCGGCACCCTCGCCGGAGCTCTCGCGGTCGCCGCACCGCTGCTGCTGCCGATGGCCGCGAAGAAGGGCTTCACCCGGTCGGCGACGGCGTCGATGATCTTCATCGGAGGCTGCGCCGGGTTGGCGATCGCCCCGTTCGCCGGGTCCAACGTTGCCATCATGAGCGCCGCGGAGGTCGGCTACCTGCAGTACCTGCTGGTCGGCGGCGGTCCACTGGCGATTCTGTCGCTGGTGATGGGCCTGGTCGTTGTGCCGTGGATGCAGCGCCGGACCTGCCATGGCGACGACTTCTACAACGAACACGACCTGGGCCTCGACGAAGAGGACGCACCGCACCAACGTCGCGCCACCGCAGTGTTCATGGTGGGACTGCTCACCTCCATCGTGTACGCGGCCGTCACCTCGGCCGGAATCACCTTCCCCCTGCTCGCCCTACCCGTCATCGCCATCCTCACCGGCCTCGCCGGCGGACTGACAGCGGAGGAGACCGGCAAGGCCATCTACCGGGGCGCGGGCGCACTGATCCACATCTTCCTGCTGTTCTGGTTGCTCGCCGTGATGTTCGTGACGATCGACCTCATCGACCCGTTCAGCATCGTTGTCGCCTCCTACGGAGACTCGTTCCAGAACCTGGGCCCGTTCCCGTTCGCCATTGCGATCGCACTGTTCGGCTGGGTCGGTGTTCCCGGCGCCGCCGCGGCCGAGGTCGTCCTGCTGAACCAGATCTTCGGAGACATGGCCGCAACGATCGGTGTCAGTGTGAGCTCCTGGGTCATCGTGCTGCTGTGGGCCTCGAAGGCCGATACATACGGTCCGTTCCCGAACGCGAACATGATGGGCGCGATGGGTCTGTCCCGATCGTTCAGCCTCAAGAACATGCTGATCACCGGATGGGCCCTGCTGATCCCGGCGAGCGTCATGTACACGATCATCATGTTCATCGAGACCCGATAGGAAGCAACGAACATGTCCTACGACATCGTCATCAGCGGCGGACTCGTCATCGACGGCACCGGGGCGCCGGCACGCCGAGCCGACCTCGCCGTGGTCTCCGACAAAATCGTCGAAATCGGCGCAGGCACCTACCCGGCTCGGACCGTCATCGACGCCACCGGATGCGTCGTGACACCGGGATTCATCGACCTGCACTCCCACGCCGACTTCAGCGTCCCCCTCGACCCGGCGGCACCGACCCAGCTCGCCCAGGGCGTTACCACGATCATCACCGGAAACTGCGGACACTCACCTTTCCCGATCCGAAACCAGGAGCAGGCACGGCGTTCCATCGGATTCCGAGGCGAGATCCCCTTGAGCTGGAACTGGTCGGACGCGGCCGGATTCGGTGCCGAGGTGATGTCCGCGAAGCCCGCCGTCAACGTGGGCCTCCAACTCGGCCACAACCCCCTGCGTGTCGCGGTGATGGGTGAGGACGACCGCCCGCCGACACCGGCCGAACTCGACGAGATGTGTGCGATCATCACCGACTCGGCCCAGCAGCCGGGTGTCGTCGGCTTCTCCACCGGCCTGATCTACATGCCGGGACTGTTCGCCGACACCAGCGAACTCGTCACCCTGGTCCGGGCGGCGGCCGCTGCCGACCTGCTCTACTCCACCCACGTGCGCAACGAGACATCGGAACTCGTTGCGGCGGTGGAAGAAGCGATCACCGTCGCCGAGCAGGCCGGCGCCCGGCTCGAGATCTCCCACCTGAAGGCGATGGGACAGGAGAACTGGGGATCGGTTCGCCACGCGCTCGACGTGATCGACGCGGCGCGCGACCGCGGCGTCGATGTCACCACCGATGTCTACCCCTACACCGCCTCCAGCACCGATCTGGCCACGCGGCTGCCGCAATGGGCCCTCGACGGGGGACGGGGTGCACTGCTCGAACACCTCGCAGACCCGAAGCAACGCATCCGCCTCGCCGAGGCCCTGCGGGCCCGGTTCGGCCGGGACGTCGACCCTGACGGCGTCGTCATCGCCGACCTTCTCCCCGGCGACTTCGACCGCTACATCGGATGGTCGATCTCCAAGATCGGGCAGGACCGCGGCACCGACGCGGCGGAGGCAGCCCTCGACCTGCTGGCCGCGAACAAGGGCGCGGTCCCCATGATCAATCACGCGATGAGCGACGACGATGTGTGCACCGTTCTCGCCCATCCCTGGGTGTCGGTCGCCAGCGACGGCTGGATGCTCGCCGCATCAGGCGAGGGCCGTCCCCACCCCCGCAGTTTCGGAACCTTCGCGCGGGTGCTGCACCGCTACGTCCGCGAGGGCGAGGTCCTGACCATCGAGGAGGCGATCCGGAAGATGACCTCGCTGCCCGCCTCCCGGATCGGAGTCGGCGACCGCGGCGTCCTCCGTCCCGGTGCGATCGCCGATGTGGCGGTACTCGATCCCGACGCCGTCACCGACACCTCCACGTTCACCGATCCGTGGCAGTTGGCACAGGGTGTTCGATCCGTCCTCGTCAACGGCACTCCAGCCATTCTCGACGGTGAATTCACCGGACGCCACGCCGGACGGCTCGTAGAAAAAAGGAAACCCGCATGACCTCCACGACCCTGTCCATCGTCAGCGAGCTGGCCGAGATCGTCGGCCCGGCCAACGTTCTCACCGATCCGGACGTCACGGCCGGGTACGTCACCGACTGGACCGGGCACTGGAGCGGACACACCGAAGCGGTGGTCCGCCCGGGCTCGACGGCGGAGGTGTCCGCCGTCCTCACCGCCTGCCACCGACACGGACTCCGGGTCGTCCCCCAGGGCGGGAACACCGGCCTCGTCGGAGGTTCCATTCCGATGGACGGCGAGATCGTCCTGAGTACCCGGCGGCTCACCACGATCGAGCGGGTGGATGTCGTCGATCGCACCCTCGCCGCCGGTGCCGGCGTGACCGTGGCACAAGCACAGGAGGCAGCACGGCAACACGGCCTGGACCTGGGTGTCGATCTCGCCTCCCGTGATTCGGCCACCCTCGGCGGAATCGTCTCCACCAACGCCGGCGGAATCCGGATGATCAAGAACGGAAACACCCGAAGGCAACTCCTCGGGATCGAGGCAGTTCTGTCCGACGGGCGCGTCGTGACCCGCTGGAAGGAACTGGTCAAGGACAACGTCGGCTACGACCTCCCCGGCCTGCTGGCCGGCGCCGAGGGAACCCTCGCCGTGATCACCCGCGTCCTGATGCGGCTCGTCGTCCCCGCACCACGGACACAGGTCTCTCTCGTGGCCGTGACCACCGTCTCGGACGCACTGCAGCTCGTCGACCGCCTCGAGCGGGCGGGACTGACCCTCGAAGCCGCCGAGTTGATGACACGGCCCGGTGTCGACCTGGTCCGTCGCCACCACGATCTGCGCGCCCCGCTGGATGTCGACTCGCCGTTCCTGCTCCTGGCCGAGGTGTCGGGTCAGCGTGACACCCAGGCCCTGCTCCTCGACGTCCTCGAGCAGGCCGGCGAATCGGTGCTCGACGCCGCAGTCGAGGAAGGGCCCGCACCCAAGCTGTGGCGATACCGAGAGAGCCACACCGAATCCATCAGCGCCGAGTCCTCCACCCCGCCGGTCAAGCTCGACCTCTCGACTCCCCTCCGTGAGGTCGAGCAGTTCCTCACCACCTTGACCCCCGCTCTGGCGGCGAACTTCCCGGACGTCCGGGCGATCTGCTTCGGCCATGTCGGCGACGGCAACCTGCACGTCAACCTGCTCGACGTCAAGGAAACTGAGCGTGAGCGCGTGACCGATTTCGTCCTCCGCCACGTGACACAGCACGGCGGAAGCATCAGTGCCGAACACGGCGTCGGCCGCGCTAAGGCCCCCTGGCTCGCACTCGGACGATCGCCAGAGGACATCAACCTGATGAAAGCGATTCGCGCCGCGATCGACCCGGCCGGGCTGCTCAACCCCCACATCCTGCCCATCCGCTGAACACAGAACACACAATCCGCCGCGCTGCGAACGCTTTGCAGCGCCACGACTGCACAAGGTGACCTCACACATGTCGAACACCCCTGTCCACACCGGCCGATGGAGCGAACAGCTCGCAAATCTGGGCATCGAACTCCCGCCGGTGGCGATCCCCGCCGCGGCCTACCTTCCCGCCACCCGAAGCGGACGCTACGTGTGCACCTCTGGCCAACTCCCACTGGTTGACGGTCGCGCGACCGTCACCRGCAAACTCGGCAAGGACGTCACGGTCGACGAGGCAGCCGCGGCCGCTCGCCTCTGCGCCGTCAACGGACTGGCGGCCGTCAATGCTCTCGTCGGTCTCGACCGCATCGCGAAGGTAGTCAAGGTCGTAGGATTCGTCGCCTCCGCAGACGGATTCTCACAGCAACCCCAAGTCATCAATGGAGCCTCCGACCTTCTGATCGAGGTCTTCGGCGACGCCGGCAGGCATGCTCGCTCCGCGGTCGGTGTCGCCGAACTCCCCCGCGGCTCCGCCGTCGAGGTCGAGTTCATTTTCGAGCTCGACGGCGAGTCCTGAGCACTAGCCTCCCTGAGCGAGCCTGGATGGTTCGCGAAAGTTCCGTTCGAAGCACTTCCGATAGCGGAACCTGCACCGGGACGAGATCGACGCCCAGCGCGCACCGGAAGGGTCAGGCGCTCGTCCCGAAAGCGGATCGTCATCCGGTACTCCGACAGGCGTTCGACGGCGCACCTCTGCTATACGACTGTGTCACCTGAGCTGAGGCACGCCACGCGCAGAGCTCACCGATCAGGCAAGTGACGGAGCCGGCAGCGCGGTCGATCCAGACGGCGTTCCCATCCCGGACTTCAGGTGCGAAAAGCAGCAAGGGGCTCCGGCTCGACACGGGCCACAGAACGAACTCGTATCCCGAGAGCCAGTCCTGGACTGCCTCGGCAATCACGGAGGTCGCCGTCGCGACGTCCGTCTCGTATGGGAGACCGAAACCGAATCCGCTTGGAATGTCCGGACCGTTGGCCCGGGTCTCGACGGCATTGAGCCCGATCGTCCATGCCGGGATCTCGTCCGTGGTGTCTTCGATTGTCCAAATGAGTGAGCTGTACTTGTTGAACTCGGTAAAGCACTGAGTGTCCCGACCGACTGCATGGCACGCCTCGACGAAGTGACGAGGTGCGTCGGTGGCATCGTCGGCATTGAGGTTGAGTAGCCACTTAGGCTTTCGCGGAACCTGTGGTTGAGGCCACGCCTGTGTCGCCTGGTACCGCCAGTCTTTCGGCGCTTCTGCGTCGGATTGTTTCCACTCGAAGTCGATCAGATCGCCGACATTGAGTTCGAAGGCATCTTCGCTCTCGATTGCGGCAGAGGGCAGCCAACAGCCACCCGGGGTCTGGGACGAATCCACTACGCCCGACCTCGATTGGCGGTCCCAACTTCGCACGGTTCCGCGGGTTCTCATTTCACAATCATCCCAGTCCACGGGCCGGCCATTTTGCGATTCCCCAAGCCGAACCTGCACCGAGACGAGTGGTGTTCGAGCGCGGGCCGGCGGCAGTCCGCCCTCGTTCCGTATGCGGATCGCTCACCGGTCATCGATCGCTTGCCCTCCTGCAAGGGCAGTTGGCTCGACCCTCATATGGGCTGACGGACGAAGCCAGGCTGTGCTCGGAACGGCCCATTCGGCGACGCCGACGTAGGCGCCGGACTGGCAGTGGGTATATCCGCTGGGATCTTCTCCGGTGTAGGGCACTTGCGATATCAGCGGCTCGGCGCAGAGCAGTCCACTGAGCGATACGTGGACCGCGTCCCACTCCTGGGCGATCGACGGCCAATCGGGAAACACCGTCCCCTCACGCTCGCGGGGATGCGCCTTCAGCAGCGCCTCCCATGCGGGCGCCGAATCGACCCGCGCGATCCGCGCCCTGGCGGGATCGAAATGAACGTCGTAGCGCAGGGGACTGCGCTCTGCATCGTGTTCGCCGTGGAGCAGCCAGGCATCGTTTCCGCAAGCAAACTTCGTCGCCGTCCAGAAAGCGCCGTCCGGTAAAGCGCTGGGTCGGTGGCGGTTAGCGACGGTTAGTGTGCGGAACTCGGTGAGGTTGCCGTGATGACTTTGTGGGGAGAGCAGCGTTTCCCTGCTCGGTGAGGAGAGTGCGGCTGCGACGGCCTCGCTCATCTCCACGATGTCGGGGTCGGCGGTGTCGAGGTCGATGACATCTTGGAAGTCGCTGCCGTACAGATACATGTGAAGGACCATCGCTACGCGGCCCGAGTAGTCCTCGGTGTCGATCGAGTCGGCGTACTGCCCAGCGGAGGAGAACTCTGGGTGCAGTGCGCGCCACTCTCCCCACCAATCGATCAACATGCGGCCGGGGAACGTGTCCAGGAGGTTGACCGCAAGATCAGACGTCATGGCCATAGTGTCGCAGCGCTCGCTGTCAGCGGACCGCCCATCGGAAGCCGGATGACGATCGGTGACTGGTCACTCATCCTCAATAGGTGCCGTAGATGGATGGCCGTACTGCACATGGATGTACTTCCCGGACCGGCCTGCGTTGTTGGTCTGTTCGCTTGAGCCGAAGGTGCTACCTGGTTGCGGCGGGAGGCCGGTTCGGTTCTCACCGCTCGGGCCTGTGTAGTCGGCTGCGTAGTCGGCCTGTTCGCGGGAGGGTTCCTTCTCTGCCTTTCGTGTCCAGATCTGGAGTAAGTACCGCTCGGGGTGGCCGGACGTAGTATCGGCTACCCAGCCGAAGGCGCGCACGAAAACCGTAGCCGGTCCTGGCTCAGTGAGAACTTCGTCGAGCTCGCCCAGGTCCGATCCGAAGTCTCCGTCGAGGATCCGCTGGGAGCCGTTGTTGGTGTGATAGCTGGTCTCCGCTGTTCTGTCCCAATCCTGAGGCGATGGTGTGTCGGTCGGCGGACCATCATGTACCTCCACCGTCACCTGTACGGGTCCCCATCTGACTTCGGTGGTGATAGCCAACACGCCTTGGCCAGGCTGCAGGAAACCCGCGGTCCCGTCGATCGTCGATGCTTGGGCTGCGAAAACGTCGTCGAACAGTAAGAAGTTGCTGTTTTCGCTGTGGACCTGTCCACTGAGTCGTCGCATCGTCGGCTCCTGTCTCCCGTTATCCGCTCCATCAGGAAGGGTGCCATGATTCCGGCAGGTGAAGCCCAACTGTCGACCGTCGCATCCGCTCAGGGATCCACCATCGGCTTGCTGTCGGCGATCGATTCCCGTCCAAGTCAGTCGCCACGGTCGCCGCACTCAACGAAGTCTCGGCCACTCTTGAGGTCTCGGCCCGATTCATTGTCTTTTCCGGATCTTGACTGTCCGTACGCTGTGGTGGATGCGCGATCGGTTGAAGACTCGGGGCCCGCAGGTCCGCAGCGGGTGGTTATGGCTCGGATGTGGGGTAGTAGTGGTTGCTCTCCTCATCACGGGTATGTTCACCGTTTCCCGGGTGTTTCATAACGACCCTTGCGACTCCGCTCTCCCGTTAGCGTCCGAGCTGGGACTACATCTTTCCGACGACGACGATGTCGTCTCCTGCGAATGGCACCCGAGCTTCCCGGACTCCTCGGGAACTGTCATGGTGCGTACGGCATCACACGCCACTCGAGAGGCCTTGCTGGAACGGTCCGGTGTCAGCGCGGAGATTGACCGACGGAGCGTAAGTCTGAATGACGGCCCGTTTCGCGAAGAGATGCGTAGACCGAACCTCGAACGCAGCGAGCAGGTGTACATAGCAACCGCACCTAATGGCCACCAGCTAAGAATCAGCTACGACGAAGGTGTGGAGTCCGGACTCCTGCTCACCGTGCGGGCTATCCAGGTGTGACTACTCGTCTTTCACCGCGTGCCGTTACCGGTTCGGCCATCGGGCGAGGCCTGCGCCGAGCACGTGGGGCAGCGATCATCGCCGTCCGGAAGCGGAACCCGCACCGGGACGAAGTGGCGTCCCAGCGCACGCCGACGGCAGTCCGCCCTCGTTCCGTAAGCGGATCGGCTACCGGCCAGGTATGCGGAAACTAGCTGCATCGAACTCAATGCTCATCATCTTCAGTCCGAACTCGGGGTAAGCCACCGTGACGTGGATTGTGCCTGTGGTGGGCACCGGGCTGAGGAAGTAATGCGCCCTCGTCTCGATGACACCCAGCTCGTGAACACGACCGCGAGAGTCTCCACCCCCGTAGAGCCATGGCTCGTTCGGATCGTCAGGGAAGTCGTCCGGTTTGAACGAGTTGGACAACACCGTGCCCCCATAAGCGCCGTGTTCACCACGAGAGGGTGAGACAGCAACGACCAGTCGAATTCTGGTCTTGTGGGCCTTGTCCGGCCTGATCCTGAAACCAAGATTGATGGTTTCTGTGTCGAACGGGATACCGGCGGTGGGGTCGGGGTCCGGTTCTCGGGCGACCAGATCAAAGCCCACCCCGTTCTCGTAGACCTTCACTCGGGTGAATTGGAGGTCGAGCCCGTTGTTTGTTCTGAACGGGATGGACAACGTCGGCTCATGGAGGACTGGATCATCGTCCTCCGTTGTCAGGAAAGCGTCCGGTCGTTTCCGGAACTCCGGTACATCGCGGCGACCCGGTGGGCGTTGAGCCCGTTTGTCGCGTTGTTCTTGCTCCTCACGTTCCAGTTCGCGCTCAAGTTCTTTGTCCGAGATGGATTCGCCGACCAGTCGTAAGATCCGGGCGCTCCACACTAGGTGGGCAGTCCACCCAGGCGGTGGATCGCCAACGTAACCAAAGTTGATTCGCTTTCCAGACGTGGCATCGATACTTGCATGTGCTAACCGATGAACAGCACAGATCGAACATCGACGACGTCGATCGCGAACGTCCGAAAGACGAACGCTGACCGGCACGTCCCGAAAGCCGGGCCCTGACTGAAACTCACTGACCAGTAGGAACCCGATAGCACCGTCCGGTGAGATTCTCATTGCCGGGGCGCTAACCGGGTCATTGTCGAGTCGGTAATTGGGTGAGCGCAGACCGCCCCTCAATCCTCGAAACAGGTCTGGAATCGCCGTTCTACGACGGCTAGGACGGTCGATGCTGCACCGGATCACCCTCGGCGCCGACGGTGTGCTCGTCCGGTTTCGACTCGCGTCGACGAACGCACACATTGCGATAGTTGCTACTACGCGACGCCCTCGATCAGGTTGCAATCGGCGCTTGGTATCTCGCGTCATCGAGGCAGGCGATGGGGAGTAGCCCGTAGTCCGGTAAAGAACGCCGAAAGGAAGGTAGGTCACCGGCACCTGCCGTCGCAGGGCCGTAGTCGGGCGCAGGGTCTTCGGCCACCTCCGGGTACGAGGAGGTGACGACGTTGAGGTTGCGGGTCCACAACACCGGCGGCTCGCCGCCGCCGACCGCAGCCACGAGGCGGCACCCGTCGTACTTCATTTCCGCCGCCCAGCCGCCGCCCATTGCCTCCGGGAGCTCACCCGAGTTACCGCCGGTAGCCGGAATCCGCCCTCGCCTGATCGGCGAGGACGGATTCCGTTTTAACTGAGGCACTTACGTTCGTCTAGCGCATGTCCGCCGACTCTCCGTCGATCATGACCATTGTGGGACGGGGGATTTCGGTGGTGCCGTCCGCGAGATCCCCGAGGCTGCCGTCGAGCGCCACCAGGTCCGCACGGCGGCCCGCCGTCAAGGTGCCGACACGGGTCTCGTCGTGCACCAGGTACGCGCTGTCGATGGTCATGGCCCGGATCGCGCGATCCACTCCGATCCGCTGGTTCCCGCCGAGCACGGTGCCGCCCCTCGTCATCCTGGTGACCGCGGTCCTGATGGTCGCGAGCGGGTCCATCGGGGTGATCGGGCAGTCCGAATGCAGTCCGAATCGCAGCCCCAGTTCGTCGGCGCAGGCGAGGGGATCCATCTCGGCGGCGCGCTCGGCACCGAGGAACCGGTCGCGGTGGCGGTCGCCCCAGTAGAAGACGTGGTTGACGAAGAAACTCACCCCGAGTTCGGCTTCCCGGATCGCGGCCAGGTCGCTGGGCGCGCTCACCTGGCAGTGTTCGATGCGGTGCCGTCCCACCCGGCCGTCGGTGGCTTGCGCCCTCCGCAGCGAGGTGATCGCGGCACCGACCGCCGCGTCGCCGTTGGCGTGCACGGCGACCTGACCGCCCGCACGATGCACCCGCAGGATCATCTCGTCGAGCTGCGCCTGAGGGTAGAGCAGGTCGCCGTGATGGCTGGGGTCGCACGCGTACGGCGTGCGGAGGGCGGCGGACAGCCCCTGGATCGATCCGTCGGCCCAGAACTTCGCGCCGGCCAGCCGGAAGCGTGCGCCGGCCCCGGGTGTGTGCTCGAACGTGACTCCGCGGTCGTCGAGGGCCTCGAGCGCCATGTCACCGCGCAGGAACCCGACGACGTGCACCGGTAGCTCACCCGACGCGTCCAGTGAGCGGTAGGCGGTCAGCTCCTGCTCGCCGGCCGAGAGACCCACCCCGAGATCGTGGATGGTGGTGATGCCCCGCGACCGCGCCGACAGCAGGCTGCGAAGCAGGGCGCCGTTGACCTCCTGCTCGGTCAGCGCGGGAACCGCCGCGGTGAGCCTTGCCACCGCATCGATTTCCCACGCCATCCCGGTCAGACGGCCGTCGGCCCCGCGGGGGAAGAGCGGGTCGTCCACCGGCACCGTGGATTCGTCGATGCCTGCGGCCGCGAGTGCGGCGGTGTTGGCGACGGCGAAGTGCCCGCAGATGTGCAGGACGATGACCGGGCGATCGGTGCTGACGGCGTCGAGATCCGTCCGGGTCGGATGCCGCCCCTCGGCGATCTGGGTGTCGTCGTAACCCCACCCCCTGATCCATCCGCTGCTGGTGGCCGCGGCACGCAACGCCTGCTGGATGTCGGCGATCGACCGGCACGGTGGTGTCCGGCAGTCCGCCCAGCCGTCGGTGAGGCCGGCGTAGGTGGGGTGGATGTGCGATTCGATGAGACCCGGGATCACCGTGGCGCCGGGCAGGTCGAGGCGGCGGGCGCCGATTCCGGCGCGGTCGGCCATGTCCTTCCTGGTGCCGGTGGCGATCACATCGGCTCCGTCGATGACCAGCGCTTCGACAGTCGGCGACGACGGGTCCTGCGTGTGAATGGAATCGGCGGTGAGCAGTGTCCTGGACATCAGGCACCCACTTCGCTGCGTGCGGCCACGGATCCCGCGGAGGTGCCGGACGTTCGGCCGTCGGCGCGAAGGCCGCGGACGGGATCGGTGGGTGGCCAGAACACCCGCGTCGACACCACGAAGAGGATGTTGAGCACCAGGGCGGCCGCGCCGAGATTGACACCGTGCTCGGCGAGCCACACGGACACCGGGCCGTGCTTGTCGAGATACAGCCACAGCACCACGACGTCGCCGAGCACCACGCCCATGGCGAGGGCGGCGGGTCGCAGCTTCCATCCGAAGACCATCGTCGCGAAGACCACCGCGGCCTGGGTGACGCCGTAGTACGCCGTGTTGACCAGGGTGAGCAGGAGCTGAGGTGTCGCGAGGGTGAGCAGGAGCGAGATCCCGAGGTACGCCACGACGACTCCACGCACCCAGACCCGTTGGCGGGATTCCGGGATCCCGGGAATGATGTTGCGCGACACGATCGCGCCGATTCCGAGGGCCGCCCCGCACAGGACCACGATCGCGCAGAGAGCCGCGCCGCCTGCGACGACACCGGTCAGCCAGTCGGGCAGCAGTTGTCGCGACAACTGCAGGAGCACCTGGTCGGATTCCGTGCCCTCGAGCTTCGTCGGCAGCAGCGTGATCGCCCCGAAGGCGGCGGCGACGAGGAACGGGTACATGAGCATGTACAGCGGATTGAACTTGGCGACCCGCTTGATCGTCGCCTCGGACTTCGCCGCGAGCACGGCCTGCACGATGATCGGGAAGATGAAGAACCCGACCGATTGGAACACGATCGTCGTCAGGACGAAGGTCAGTGACGACCCGGTGACCGTGGAGTGTGAGGCCGAGCCGCCACCACTGGCTGCCGCCGCGGCGAACAGTTTCTCGGTGCCACCGGTCTCGATCACTGCCGCCAGTCCGATCAGGACGGCGCCGAGCAACAGGGCGGTGTCCTTGACGTAGGACACGAACGCGGGGGCGCGCACCCCGGACAACATGAGGAACAGCAGCGCGAGGGCCGCGCCTGCGAATACCGCGACGGTGGGGTCGATGGAGATACCCAGACCGGTCAGCGCGATCTGCAGTCCGGCGAGCTGAAGCTGGCCCCACGGGATGAGGAATACGACCGAAGCGATGGCGATGGTCAATTCCAGCCCACGCGACCGGAAGTGGCGTCCGGCCACATCGGGCAGGGTCATGGCGCCGTATCTCTTACCCGCGCGCCAGAGGTAGGGCGCGAAGAAGTATCCGATCGGGTAGGCCAGCAGGATGTACCCGATGAACCAGACGCCGTAGCTCGCCCCGTGCGCGTACACGCCGCCGGGGAACCCGATCAGGGTGCCGATGCTGTACGCCTCGCCCGCTCCCAGGATGAAGACCAGCAGCGGACCGAACGACCGGCCACCCACCAGGTAGTCGGAGATCTCCTTCTTGCTGCCGCGCCGCGACAGCACGCCTGCCCCGAGGGCGAGGGCGAGCACGAGGGTGAAGAAGGCCGCGGTCATGACTGGTCTCCCATCCCAGCGCTCGCAGCGGCCGATTCGGCGTGCTCGGCAGCTTCGAAGTCCTTGCGGTCGAATAGCTTCCAGGCGAGATGGAGGCACAGCGAGGTGAGCGGCATCCACAGGAACAACCACGCGAACAGGATGGGGACTCCGAAGACCGTGGCCGTGGATCCGGACAGGGCGACGATGCCGCCCAGGACCCCGGCGAACGGGACACCTATCGCGAGTAAGGCGCTTTTTGCCTCGTTGGACATGATTGTTTTGTCTCCTATTCCGACTGCGTCCACCGGCGTCGCGGGTTGGGTCCGGTGCCGGTCGACGTGCACTCTGGCACTAGTGTGGTTTGAATCACTCCCCTCGGGCCATGGGCGAATCCCGGAAAACGTCGAGGCGGTTCGTGAATTTCACGGGAGTGCGGAAACCGAGGGAGAGGGTGCCCGAGTCCGTGGATGAAGACACGATCCAACGGCTGTGCCGGCAGGTCTCGGAGGAGATCGAATCGGTAACCGACCGAGCGGTGGGTCAGATCCGCGCCGAGTTGCAGTCGTACGCCGCCGTACCGATCGACGAGCAACGCGGATACATCAGTCGGCAGCTCGCGGCGACGTTGCGCGCCCTCGCGGAGAGCGAGCCTCTCGCCGACGACGTCCTCGAGCGTTCGCGTCAGCTCGGCAGGCGCCGGGCCATGCAGGGTTTGCCACTGTCCGACGTCATCGAGACGTACCACATCGCGACCCGCGAATTGTGGAACACGATGGTGGCCACCGCCGCCGAGCCGACAACCGACCTGCTGCGCGCGGGCGGCATGATGTGGGATCTCGTCCACACCGCCACCAGCGCGGTCGCCGTCGGACACACCGACGCGACCCGAAGCGAACAGGCCATCCGCGCGGGGGTGCGATACCGGTTCTTCGAGGCCCTCGCGAGGTCGGTCGACGGCGACCACCGTGATGTGCGCGAGCTGGCAGAGGCGCTGGGTTTCACACCGCAGCACGAGTTCCAAGCGGTGTGCGTCGCCGCGGAGGAGTGGTCGGAAGCGCAGCTCGAACGGCTGCAACGCACCCTGGACACGATCCCGGGCACCACTCAATGCAGCGGGCACGGCACCGTCATCATCGCCCTGAGCCAGCGCGCACCGGTCGACGACATCATCCGCGAGGTCCGGCTCGGCCACCCGGGGACAACGGTCGGAGTCGGACTGGGCCGCCCCGGCCTGGCCGGCGCGGCGATGAGCATCACGGACGCGCGCCGCGTCCTGCATCTGGCCTCGCCTACCGGCGAGGTGGTCCGTTTCGCCGACGAATGGGTTGCCGCCACCCTGGCCGACCATCGCGACGAGCTCGCCACGCTGCTGGAGCCGGGTGTCGCCGTCGCCGCGGACCATCCGCACCTCGTCGAGGCGGTACTGGCCTTCGCCCGCAACGAATTCTCCATCAGCGCGGCCGGGCGGGACATCCACCTGCATGCGAACTCGATCACCTACCGGCTCGACCGCTGGCAACAGCTGACCGGCTGGGATCCCCGGACCCTCGACGGCCTGCAGCGCTCGGTGTCGAGTCTGAGTCTGTTCCAGAGCGATTCGGGCGACACGCCCTCCGACACCGCGGGGGAATAGCGGTCTACCGGCCCCAACTGCGACAAGATCTGCGCCTCGGTCATCGGCCGAGCGGGTAACATCGACTCGCCGGCAGGTCGGACGAAGATGGGATTGCGTGGTGAGCGAAGAACTGCCTGCGGGCACACAATCCGTCGGACGTGCGCTGGCCGTGCTCAAGTTGCTCGCATCTTCACCCGACGAACTCACCGGCAGTGCTATCGCGGCAGAACTCCAGTTGTCGTCCGGTACGGCCAACAGACTCATCCGGGCCCTGATCGCCGAGGGTCTCGTAGCGCGGAATCCGATGTCCGACAGCTACTACCTCGGCAGTGGAACGGTACTGCTCGGCCAGGCCGCCCAGCGCGGGTTCGGCATGGACAAGGCGCTTCCCATCCTGGAGCAGCTCAATTCCGAGACCCAGGAATCCGTGAACCTTTCCATCCGTCAGGGGCCGGAATCGGTGGTGATGATGCGGGTGCAGTCGACGCTCCCGTTGCGGTTCGAGCAGCACACGGGCGCCCGGTTTCCCCTGTACACGACGGCTTCGGGCAAGGCGATTCTGGCGTTCTCGCCACACGCCGAGACGTACGTCAAGTCGCTTCCCGCCACGCTCGCCAAGGTCACTCCGCACAGCTTGAGTACTCCCCGTGAACTCTCGGAGCAACTCCGGGAGATCCGGGTCCGCGGGTACAGCATCGACGAGCAGGAGAACGTCGAGGGTGTGCGTTGCGTAGGCGCACCTATTCTGGACGCGGACGGGTACGCGCAGGCTGCGCTGGTGATTCAGGTCCCCACCGTCCGAATGCCCAAGTCGAGGGTACGGACGCTCGGAGACCGCATTGTCCAGGCGGCGAAGGAAGTATCCCAATTCGTCCCGGTCAACCGGGCGATGTCTCACTGACCCGAGGCTCTCCCACGGCCCGGGTGTTTGGCGCGGCCGCCGTTCCGTGGCGTCGCGATCCGCTGTGTGCTGGATCCCTCGAATTCTTCTTGTGAGGCACTTCACATATCCACGTCGCTGGCCTATCGTCGGTTCACAGTGTGGGGACTATCCCTACATTGTGACAGCGAAGGAGTCTCAACGATGTACCGATCGAACGAGAACGAGAGCGTCTTCACCTGGGCGGCACCCCAATTGAAATTCGGCATCGGCGCTCTGGACGAGGTCGGCGCCGAACTGTCCGCACTGGGATCGGAATCCTGTTTGGTGATCACCGACCCGGGCGTTCGAGACACCGGGATCCCCGACCGCATTCGCGATCAGCTGATCGCCGCAGGAATCAAGTCGGACGTATTCGACAGCGTCGCAGTGGAACCCACGGATCAGAGCATCGAGGAGGCCGTCTCTTTCGCCCGTGAACGGGAGTGGGACTCCTACATCGCAGTCGGCGGAGGTTCCGCGATCGACACCGCGAAGGCTGTCAACCTACTCACCACTCACCCCGGGGAACTGCTCGAGTACGTGACTCCGCCCATCGGCGGAGGTAAGGCGCCGTGGCTTCCCCTCAAACCCCTGATTGCCATACCGACCACCGCGGGCACCGGATCGGAATCGACGACGATCTGCGTCATCGACTTCCTCGGCCTGCACTTGAAGGCCGGGGTCAGTCATCCCAAGTTGCGACCGACGCTCGCAATAGTCGATCCCCTGACCACCGTCACGCTGCCCTCGCAGGTCACCGCTGCGAGCGGAATGGATGTACTCTCTCACGCGCTCGAGAGCTACACCAGCGTCCGGTTCGACGCCAAACCTGCGCCCGAAGACCCGATGAAGCGCCCCGCCTTCTGCGGTTCCAACCCCATCAGTGACACCTGGTGCGAGCAGGCCCTGTCGTTGGTGGGGAAGTACCTGCGACGCGCGGTGATGAACGGACGGGACCTGGAAGCTCGTTACCAGATGGCGCTGGCCTCGACCTCCGCCGGAACAGGGTTCGGCAACGCTGGCACCCACCTGCCCCACGCCAATGCGTACCCGGTCGCCGGCGCCGTCGAGAACTACCAGGCCGAGGGCTATCCTCGAATGCCCATGGTGCCGCACGGGCAGGCCGTATCCGCCACTGCCGCGGCAGTTTTCCGATGGACCTACCCGAGCGACCCCGGCAGGCACCTGCGGGCCGCCGAGCTCCTCTCCGGCCGGACGTTCACGGCCACCGATGGAGCGGACGCGCTCGCGCACGTACTGAGCGAGCTGATGGCCGACATCGAAATGCCCTCGGGATTGCGAAGCTTCGGCTACGGGGAAGAGCACCTGGCGACGCTGGTGGATGGCACGATGAAGCAGACGCGTCAGCTGGCGGTCGTGCCCCGACCAGTGACGAGGAACGCCCTCACACACATATTCCGGGAGTCGTTGTGACTTCTCCGCGAGACACCGACCAGGAACCGTCGAAGTCCGAGATCCGTACCGTCGTAGCCTCGAGCATCGTCGGAACGACAGTGGAGTGGTACGACTTCTTCCTCTACGGCATCGCCGCCGGCCTGGTGTTCGACAAGCTGTTCTTCCCCAGTTCTGATCCGATCGTCGGTACATTGCTCGCGTTCGCCACGTTCGCGATCGGATTCATGGCCCGGCCGTTCGGCGGTCTGATCTTCGGTCACATCGGCGACCGCATCGGCCGGAAGAAGACCCTGGTCGCGACCATGATGATCATGGGTGTGGCGACCTGCCTGATCGGACTGGTCCCCACGTACGCGACGATCGGAATCGCCGCGCCGATTCTGCTGGTGGTGCTCCGGCTCGCACAAGGAGTCGCAATCGGCGGCGAATGGGGTGGGGCAGTCCTGATGGCCGTCGAATACGCACCCCGCGGCAAGCGCGGGTTCTACGGAAGCCTGCCGCAGATCGGTCTCGCAATCGGCCTGATGTTGGGCACGGGTGTCTTCGCGGCACTCAACTCGACCCTGTCCGAGGCCGCCTTCCTGGACTGGGGTTGGCGGATCGCCTTCATGCTCAGCGCGATCCTGGTGGCGGTCGGCCTGTTCATCCGCCTCAAGGTCATGGAGACCCCGGCCTTCCGCAAGCTCGAGACGGTGGAGGAGAAGGCCACCGTGCCTGCCCTGGAACTGATCAAGAGCCCGCAGTCACGGCGAAACATGGTGCTGGGAATGGGCAGTCGATGGGCCGAGGGTGTGGCCTTCAATACGTGGGCGGTATTTGCGATCGCCTACGGCACCGGCACGCTGCACCTCAGCCGTCAAACCCTGCTTCTGGCAGTGATGGCGGCGGCCGCGACCATGATCGTCTTCATTCCCGTCTTCGGAAAGGTCGCCGACCGGTACGACCGCAGACACGTGTTCGCGGCGGGCAGCGTGATTCTCACGGCTGCAGCCTATCCCGCTTTCGTGCTCATCGGCACCGGAGACACCGCTGTCATCGTCATCACGATCGTGCTGGTCCTCGGCGTCCTCTATCCGATCGTCTACGCCCCCGAGTCCTCGCTGTTCGCGGAACTCTTCCCCACCCGAGTCCGCTACAGCGGAATCTCCGTCGTCTACCAGCTGTCGGGAATCGTCGCATCCGGTCTGACGCCACTCGTGCTCGCATCCCTCCTCGGCTCGGCGAGCGGAGGACTCTCACTGATCATGGGATACATCGTTGCGGTGGGCGCGGTCAGCACGCTGTGCACGCTCGCAATCCGCGGCCGGGACATCTACACGGAGGACCAGGACGGCAGTTCATACCCTGACAACGCCGCCATGTCGCAAATATCCCCGACCTGATACCAAAGCTGCTGTGGCCCCGCCTCGGTCTACCGAGAGCGGGGCCTCGGGCTACCGCAACGCCACCTGCACGAGGACGGCGGCGCCGAGGAAGCCGAGTAGCCACAGCACGCGTTGACGGACCTGCTGGGCGGTGGTGCGGTCGAACAGCCATTTCCCCGCGGCGGCGCCGAACATGCAGAGCGGCGTGAACAGGGCGATCTGTGCGAGGACGGGCACGGTGAGGAGACCACCGGCGGCCGACCCCGCGGCGCCGAACGCATCGATGACGAGGAAGAACACGACGAGCGAGGCGCGCCCGGCCGCCACGTGGGTGGACGCGGAGAAGTACATCAGGACGGCGGGCGGACCGCCGAGCGCGAAGCCGCCATTGAGGAGACCGGACGCCACCCCCGTCACAGTGGTCAACCCCGGGCCGGGCAGCGACTGCCGGTCGGGGACGGCGGCCATGGCGACGGCGGAGCCGATGATCGCGACGCCCAGCAGGACGCGCACCAGGTCGCCGGACAGTTGCGTGAGGGCCCACATCCCCAGCGGCATTCCGATCAGGGTGCCGGCGAACAACCAGCGCAACGACTTCCAGTGCACCTGACGCCACACCTGGGGCAGCATCGCAGCGCTCGCGACGACCTCGAGGACGAACACGGTGGGGATCACCGACGTCGGCGGGAGCAGGACGACGAGTCCCGCGACCCACACCATCGCGCCACCGAACCCTCCGAAACCGCGGACGACTCCGCCGGCCACCACGACGCCGAGCGCGAAGAGGAGGGCGGGCAACGACAGATCCCACACCGTTGCCGCCATACCCTGTTGCACCGCTTTCGTTCGCCGTTTGTCTCCGTCAGAAGTGTGGGGGTCGCGGCGTCGAAGCGACAGGTCCAGACGACGGCAAATCGTCGGTACCAGCACGGCACGGGACGTGGCCCCCSGCGTCTGCGCCGGGGGCCACGTGCTCGCAGGGAGCGGACTACACGTAGTCCTTGTACTTGTCGAGCAGGCGAACCGGCTTCGACAGCGCGTCGCGGCGGAAGGGGTCGCCGAGTTCGCGGGTGCACATGATCTCGATGACCGTCGTCTTGCCCTCGTTCATCTGGGCGGCGACCGCGCGCTGCAGTGCGGGACCGACCTCTTCGAGCTTGTCCACCACGATGCCCTCGGCGCCCATCGCCTGTGCAATCCCGGCGAAGGACTCGCTCTCGAGCTCACCCGCGACGAAGCGGCGGTTGTAGAAGTCGACCTGGTTCTTCTTCTCCGCACCCCACTGCCGGTTGTGGAAGACGACGGCGGTGACCGGGATGTCGTGCCGGACAGCCGTCATGATCTCGCCCAGGCTCATCCCCCATGCGCCGTCGCCTGCGTAGGCGATGGCGGGCCGTTCCGGTGCCGCCGCCTTCGCGCCGATGATGGTCGGCAGCGCGTAACCGCAGTTACCGAAGCTCATCGGGGCGAGGAAGCTGCGCGGCTTCTCGAACCGGAGGTAGCTGTTGGCGACGGAGTTGATGTTGCCGATGTCCGTGGACACCATCACGTCTTCCGGCATCGCCTTCTCCAGCTCGCGCAGCACCTGACGCGGGTGCAGCCAGTTGCCTTCCTCGCCTTCCTGTTCGGCGATCATGTCGAGGCTGAACGCATCGCGCTCGTGCGTCCATTCGTCGAGTTCCGTCTCCCACGCGGCCTTCTCGGCGTCGATCTTCTCGCCGCGTGCCGCACGATTGCCGTCGCAGACGAGGGACTTGCCCTCGAGCCGCTCGGTGAGCGCGACGGCAGCGGCCTTCGCGTCACCGCAGATCCCGACGGAGATCTTCTTGACCAGACCGAGCATCTTGTGGTCGGCGTCGATCTGGATGATCTTGGCATTCTTCGGCCAGTAGTCCATGCCGTGCTGCGGGAGAGTCCCGAAGGGGCCGAGGCGGGTGCCGAGGGCTAGCACCACGTCCGCCTGGCTGATCAGCTTCATCGCGGCCTTGGACCCCTGGTAGCCGAGCGGTCCGGTCCACAGCGGGTGGCTGGCGGGGAACGAGTCGTTGTGCAGGTAGCTGTTGACGACGGGGGCGCCGAGACGCTCGGCGAGTGCCTTGCACTCCTCGACACCGTCGGCCATCACCACGCCGCCGCCGGACACGATGACCGGGAACTCGGCCTGCGCCAGCAGTTCAGCCGCCTCGTTCAGGCTCGTCTCGCCACCGGGACCGCGGTCGAGGCGGGTGGGCTGCGGGATCTCCGTCTCGATCTCACCGTAGAAGTAGTCGCGCGGAATGTTGAGCTGCGTCGGGCCCATCTCGGACATCGCGCGGTCGAAGCAGCGGCCCGTGAACTCGGCCATGCGCTTCGGGTTGTTGACGTGCCCCTGGTACTTCGTGAACTCCTGGAACATCGGCAGCTGGTTGGCTTCCTGGAAGCCGCCCAGGCCCGTTCCCATGGTGCCGGCCTCGGGAGTGACGATGACGACGGGGCTGTGCGCCCAGAACGCGGCGGCGATCGCGGTGACGCAGTTGCTGATACCCGGACCGTTCTGCCCGATCACCATGCCGTGCCGCCCGCTGACCCGGGCATACCCGTCGGCCATGTGTCCCGCGCCCTGCTCGTGCACGACCGGGACGAGTCGAATCCCGGCGGGAGCGAAGATGTCCATCGCATCCATGAAGGCGGATCCCATGATGCCGAACATGTCGGTGACGCCGTTGGCGACCATCGTCTCGACGAACGCCTCCGACGGTGTCATCTTCTGTACACCGGAGACAGCGGTGCGATCGGCACCGTTCTTCTTCTTGCTCATGTGTGATCCTCCTTCAAGGGCGCGCCGGAACCGGCAGAGAATGTCAAAAATCGGAACGTTTCGTTCGTGATTTTGTGATCTGCAACGACAGTAGGCCACGTCACACACTTCGTCAATGAATGTTCCTAAAACTGGAACGGGATGTATGATTTTTCGATACACGATGCGAATGCGTCGCCGTTTCGGCCAAGGAGGAACCGTGGGTGAGATTCACCGGATCGACGAGTCGAACGGACACCCGACTACGGAGCTACCCGGAGACACACCGACGCTCCGCCTGTTCGCACTGCTCGAGATGATCGCGTCCAAGGACCAGCTGTTCACGTTGCAGGGGCTCGTCGAAGAGACGGGCATGGCCAAGCCGACCCTGCACCGCATGCTCCAGCAACTCGAGGGCGCCGGACTCCTCACCCGGCAGAACAACGGCAGGCACTACGGCACCGGCGTGCGCCTGCGACGCTTCGCCGAAAATCTGCTGCTCAACGACACCCACCACGGCGCACGACACGCCATCCTCCGGAACCTCGTCGCGGAACTCGGCGAAAGCTGCAACGTGACCACCCTGTCGGGTAGCGAAGTGGTGTATCTCGACCGCGTGGAAACCTCCGAGCCCCTTCGCTTTACACTCCATGCGGGATCGCGGGTGCCCGCGCACTGCTCGGCCAGCGGCAAGATGATCCTGTCGCAGCTCAGCCCCGCCCAGCGCCGGCGACTTCTCGGGCGGATGCCGCTCGAGAGGTACACCAACAAGACGGTCACCGACGTCGAGCTGATCGAGACCGAACTCAAACAGGTCCGCCGCGACGGTTACGCCATCGACGACGAAGAGTTCCTTCCCGGCCTCGTGTGCGCTGCGGTACTCGTCCCCTGTGCCACAGGCAATTCCAACCTCTGCATCGCAGTCCAGGCCCCGGTCATGCGACTCACCCCCGACAAGGCGCTCAAGCTTCTGCCCGCGTTGCGGCGGGCGGCCGACGCCATCGGTGAGATCGAGAACGAGGTCACGGACGACGGTTCGCCAGACCTGAACTGAAGGAGGGCGCATGCCCGAAATGACCACTGCGACACCCAGCCACGTGCTGTCCGCACGCGAGCTGTTCGGACTCGACACCGACCTGACGGTGCGCGCCTTCCGCGAACCCGCCGACCACGTCCCCGACGTCGACCCCGCGTACCGGTTCGATCACGCGGTGACCACGGCCCTGCTCGCCGGGTTCGACCGCAACCGCCGGGTGATGGTGCAGGGTCTGCACGGTACCGGCAAGTCCACACACATCGAACAGGTCGCGGCGCGGCTCAACTGGCCGTGTGTGCGGGTCAACCTAGACGGACATCTCAGCCGGCTGGACCTGATAGGCCGGGACGCGGTGGTGCTGCGAGACGGCAAGCAGGTCACCGAATTCCAGGAAGGCATCCTGCCCTGGGCATTGCAGCGACCCGTCGCCCTCATCCTCGACGAATACGACGCCGGCCGCCCCGATGTCATGTTCGTCATCCAGCGTCTCCTCGAACGCGACGGGAAACTCACCCTGCTCGACCAGAACAGGGTCCTGACTCCGCATCCGGCCTTCCGGTTGTTCGCCACCGCCAACACCGTCGGCCTGGGCAATCTCAACGGGCTGTATCACGGTGTGCAGCGGCTCAATCACGCGCAGATCGATCGCTGGAACATCGTCGCGACGCTCGATCACCTCCCCGCGGAACAGGAAATCGAGATCGTGTCCGCGCGGGTGCCGTCACTGAGCCGGGAGCTGATCGGGTCGATGGTGGCCGTGGCCAACCTGACCCGGAGCGGTTTTCGGGTCGGCGACCTGTCGACGCTGATGTCGCCGCGCACGGTGATCACCTGGGCCGAGAACATCGAGATCTTCCACGACCCGGCGCTGGCATTCCGATTGTCGTTCGTCAACAAGTGCGACGAGGCCGAGCGCCCCGTCGTCGCCGAGTACTTCCAGCGATGCTTCGACTCGGAACTGGAGCGGACGGCGATGCTCGCGACGAGCACGGCCTGAGCGGGCGGTCATGACAGAACTGCCTGTGCGCCCCGTGTCGGTCCGCCATCAGCAGGAGGTGCACGAACTCTGTGCCGGCACGATCCGTGCCCTCGCGGGCCAGGGTGGGTTGCACTTTCGCGGACCGGAACTCCACCGCGGACATCGGCGCGTGCCGATGCCCGCCCCACATCTGCACCCGTCCTTCGACGGCGCCGACTTCGCGTCCTTCCGCGGTGCGGCGGACGGCATGGCGTCGCGCCTCCTCCACACCGACCCCGTCCTGCATCGCAGCCTGTGCCCGGACGCCACGGCGGGTCGGCTGATCTTCGAGATCCTGGAACAGTTCCGCGTCGAGTCGCTGGCCGCCGACGCGTGGGGTGGCGTGCGCGCCAACCTCTCCCACCGCTTCACGCAGTGGTCACAGGACTACGTGGCGTCCGGGCTGACCGAGACCGTGCACGGGATGCTGCTGTTCACGGTGACGCAGATGTGCCGGGCCCGGATCACCGCCGAGCCGATACCCGAGGCCACCGAGGACCTGATCGAATCGACGCGGTTCGCTCTTGCCTCCGTTCTCGGCGACCACCTCCCGTGGCTGCGTCGAACCCGTTTCTCGCAAAACGACTTCGGGGTCCACGCGCAGGACGTCGCCGAGCTGATCGGCCGTCACCTGGAGTCACCCGCCGATACGGACGTCTCGGCCGACGACGGGAGCGACGGCCGGGCGGCGTTCTCCCTCCTGTTCGACTTCGACCCCGACGACGACGAGACCTTCACGACCGCGGTGTCGGGACGCAGTCGCGCACTGGGGGAGGGCGGAGACCGATACCGGGTGTTCACCCGCGCCTACGACGAGACCCGGCAGATCGCGTCCCTCGTCCGGCCCGAGTTGCTCCAGGACTACCGCCGGCGACTCGACGTCATCATCGACACGCAGCATCTCAACGTCCGGAGACTCGGACGGCAGCTGAAGGCGCTGCTCGCGGAACCGGTCCCCGACGGATGGGAAGGCGGCCGGGAAGAGGGGTACCTCGACGGTCGCCGGCTCGCCCAGCTGGTCACCTCGCCCACCGAGCGCAGACTCTTCCGGGCCGAACGCACCGAGCCGCACACCGACACGACGGTGACCTTCCTCATCGACTGCTCGGGTTCGATGAAGGAGTTCGGCGAACCGGTTGCGGTCCTGGTCGACGTGTTCGCCCGGGCACTCGAACTGGCCGATGCCCGGTGCGAGATCCTGGGTTTCACGACCGCCGCTTGGAACGGGGGACGGGCCCGCCGAGACTGGCTCCGGTCCGGCCGTCCGCGCAACCCGGGACGCCTCAACGAGGTCCGGCAGCTGGTGTTCAAGGACGCCGAGACTACCTGGCGCCGAGCCCGTCCCGCGATCGCGGGGCTGCTGAAGAACGACCTGTTCAAAGAGGGCGTCGACGGTGAGGCCGTCGACTGGGCGTGCTCCCGGATGCGGGACCCCCAGGGCCGGAGGCTCCTGTTCGTGATCTCGGACGGAAGCCCACTGGACGGCGCCACCGCCCTGGCCAACGACGAGTTCTACCTGGACCACCACCTACAGGACGTGGTCGAGCGACACGAGGACGAGCGGGCCGTCGAGGTGTAYGGACTGGGAGTCGGGCTGGATCTGAGCCCGTACTACGACCGCTGCCGGACACTCGATCTGACGCGCGGTACCAACAGCGACGTCATTGCCGACGTGCTGTCGATGATCGGCCACTGACAGCCAGCACCTGCCAGTGGCGCAACAGTGAAGGAGTCACACCCATGACCGCACACGGGGTTTCCCTGGTCACCTTGGACATTGCCGGAACGAGCGTCGACGAAGGCGGCGCCGTGTACGTCGCGTTGCGCGACACCGTCGAGAAGCACCTCGGCGAGCCGATTCCGGACGATCGGTTCGACCGGTGGAAGGGCACGGGCAAGCGGCAGGCCATCGAGGGACTGCTGCGGGAGAGCGGCGTGCCGGCCGGGAAGAATGTTCTGGATTCCGTCGAATCCGATTTCACCGCAATGCTTCTGGCTGCGTACCGGAATACACCGCCCACCGCACTGCCCGGGGTTCACGACGCCTTCGGTGCGTTGCGGCAGAACGGCATCAAGATCGTTCTCCAGACCGGCTATTCACGCCAGATCGCGGAACCGCTACTGGAGCAGGTCGGGTGGGAGATCGGGCGGGACATCGACGGTGTGATCACGAGCGACCAGGTGCGGATGAGCAGACCGTCGCCCTATCTCATCTTCCGCGCCATGGAGATCGCCGGAGTACAGAGCGTCGACGAGGTGCTGGTGGGTGGTGACACCCCGAACGACCTCCGGGCGGGGACGAACGCCGGGGCGCGGTACGTGGTGGGTGTTCTGACCGGCGCGCACGACGCTGCGACGCTGCGTCCGGAGCCCCACACGCACATCCTGGAGAGCGCGGCGAAGATCCCCGAACTGCTGGGCTGAACGACGACTGTGGGCCGGTTCTGCTGCACGACAGCGGAACCGGCCCACAGTGGTTCCGGAAGAGCGGGATTACCTACGTCACCAGCCGCGTTCGGCGAGCCGGTGCGGGACGGGGATGTCGTCGACGTTGATCCCGACCATCGCCTCACCCAGCCCACGGGAGACCTTCGCCAGCACGTCCGGRTCGTCGAAGAACGTGGTCGCCTTCACGATCGCCGCGGCCCGCTCCGCCGGGTTACCSGACTTGAAGATCCCCGACCCGACGAACACACCCTCCGCACCGAGCTGCATCATCATCGCCGCATCCGCCGGGGTGGCGATGCCACCGGCGGTGAACATCGTGACCGGCAACTTCCCGGCCTTGGCGACCTCGACGACCAGATCGTACGGGGCCTGCAACTCCTTCGCCGCCACATACAGCTCGTCCTCRCTCAGCGAGGTCAACCGGCGGATCTCCCCACCGATCGTCCGCATGTGCGTGGTCGCGTTCGACACGTCACCGGTACCGGCCTCACCCTTGGACCGGATCATCGCCGCACCCTCGGTGATCCGCCGCAGCGCCTCACCCAGATTGGTGGCACCACACACGAACGGGACGGTGAACTGCCACTTGTCGATGTGATTGGCGTAGTCGGCCGGGGTCAGCACCTCCGACTCGTCGACRTAGTCGACCCCSAGGGACTGCAGGATCTGCGCCTCCACGAAGTGCCCGATCCGGGCCTTGGCCATCACCGGGATCGACACCGCGGAGATGATGCCGTCGATCATGTCCGGATCACTCATCCGGGACACCCCACCCTGCGCCCGGATGTCCGCGGGCACCCGCTCGAGCGCCATCACCGCGACCGCACCGGCGTCCTCGGCGATCTTCGCCTGATCGGGGGTGACGACGTCCATGATGACCCCGCCCTTCAACATCTCGGCCATGCCACGCTTGACGCGCGCCGTACCGACGGCGGAACTGTTCACGACTGTCTCCTCTGATGACGATGGGTATGCGGCTTCTGTTGCGCAGCCGCCAGCAGTTCGATGTCCGAGCCGCCGAGCGTCTCCACGGACTCGATGCGCTTCTCGGCCTCCGCTACCGACTCGTCCGCGGAACCGATCGGGGGAGCACCGGATAGTGATTCGTCGTCGCGACCGCCCTTGCCGAGCAACTTCCGCACCTCGTAGCTGATCAGGATGACGATCAACGTCAGACCGCTCATGAGGAACTGGGAGCGGGTGGTCGGCAGGAACGCCATCGCGAGGATGACGGTGGCCATCAGGGCGATGGTGGCGTAGCTCAGCCACGGGAACAACCACATCCGCAGTTGCAGTGCGGCCGGGTCTTCGCGCTCGAGTCGACGCCGGAGCACCACCTGCGAGATGGCTATGAGGAGGTAGACGAAGAGCGCGACAGCGCCGTACGAGTTGACGAGGAAGCCGAAGACGACGTCGCCCCACACGTAGGTGCAGGCGACGGAGACGTATCCGACGGTGGTGCCGAGCAGGATCGCACGACGGGGCACGCCGTTGCGGGACAGCGTCGTGAAGAACTTCGGGGCGTCGCCGTTGCGGGTGAGCGCGAACAGCATTCGGGACGTGGTGTACAGCGCCGAGTTCAGGCAGGAGAGAACTGCGGTGAGGACGATGAAGTTCATGATCGTCGCGACACCGGGAATTCCGAGGACCTCGAGCACCGCGGCGTACGGACTCACCCCGACGCTCTCGGTGTTCCACGGCTGGATCGTGACGACCACGAGAATCGAACCGACGTAGAACGTCACGATCCGCACCACGATCGACCGCATGGCGTGGGCGACAGCACGCTTCGGCTCCTCCGACTCGGCGGCCGCGATCGTCACGATCTCGGCTCCGGTGTAGAAGGCGACGCAGGGGACGACCGCGGCGAGCACCGCGCCCCAGCCGAGCGGGGTGAAGCCGCCGTGGTTCACGAGGTTGCCGAGCCCGGGCGTCGAATCGGGCCACAGTCCGGTGATCCAGAGGGCGCCCATCCCGAGAAACAGAACGATCGCCACGACCTTGATCGACGAGAACCAGTACTCGAACTCGCCGTAGGAGCGGGCGGACACCATGTTGGTGGCCGTGAGCAGGAGCATCAGCCCCAGGCTGAGGAGCCACAGCGGGATCATCGGCAGCCAGAGCTGCAGGATCCGGCCACCGGCGATCGCCTCGACGGCGACCACGATCACGAAGAAGTACCAGTACATCCACCCCGTCGCGAACCCGGCGCGACGCCCCAGGGCCTGGCGGGCGTAGACGTAGAACGATCCGACCACCGGCCGGGCCACCGCCATCTCCGCGAGCATCCGCATGATCAGCAACGTGATGATGCCGGCGATGAGGAAGGAGATGATCGCGCCGGGGCCGGCCCCGCCGATGACGACACCGCTGCCCACGAAGAGACCGGCGCCGATCACCCCGCCCAGGGCGATGAGGTTCATGTGCCTGCGTTTCAGGCCCTTGCCGAGACCTGAACTGTCGGTGTGTCCGGGAACGGTACTGTCCACATTTCCTCCAGAAGGCGCTGCCGGGATCCTCGACCGACACGACCTCGTCGGTCGTACGTCGATGCGGGCACCCACCGGTTCAGCGACCCAATCGTATGTGTGATCCACATCACTTATTCCAGTGTTCACCTCACACTACGACTGGTGCCAGAACTCGCCCAGAGCCAGTTGCCTCGCAAGCGATGGGACCAGTTCGACCGCGGAACCACCGACCGAGAACGCCCCTGAACTGGGCGGACAGCGATCGCCACCGGGAGGTGCGTGTTCACACGGCCCGGCGGCACGGGTTCCCGGCACATCTGGATCCCCCGGCGCCGGCGCTCATCCACGAGGCCGTGCAACACCCTTACCCTGTGACCAGTGGTAACGAACTGGTCCTCAGACGTGCCGTCGAACTGGCACTGTGCTGCCCACCGGACCCTCCATACAGTGTTGTGCATCACATCAACAGTTCAGTTCGCGGTGGATCGTCTCCCGTATCTCCGCCGGCACTGTTCTCCGTTCCAACCGCCCGACGATCCGGCCCCGGATCGCGATGGCGACCTGACGATTCCGGTCAGCGCACAGTGGAGGAAAACGTGACTTCAACACCACCCCCGGTCCAATCCCAGGACTCCGGCCTCGGAAAGGGCCTGAAGAAACGGCACATGAACCTCATCGCCCTGGGCGGCGTGATCGGTGCCGGATTGTTCGTCGGCAGCGGCGTCGTCATCGAGAGCGCAGGCCCGGCGGCGATCGTGTCGTTTCTCATCGCGGGGGTCATCACACTCCTGATCATGCGGATGCTGGCCGAGATGGCGGTGGCCCGGCCGGTGGTCGGATCGTTCTACGTGTACGCCAGGGAAGCGCTCGGCAATCGCGCCGGCTTCTCCGTCGGCTGGATGTACTGGTACTTCTTCGTCATCGTCGTCGCCGTCGAAGCCATCGCCGGCGGCCGAATACTCCAGCTCTACCTCCCGTCCGCGCCGCTGTGGATCCTCAGCCTCGGCCTGCTCGTCATCCTGACCTGCACCAATCTCGTGTCAGCGCGGTCGTTCGGCGAATTCGAATACTGGTTCTCGTCGATCAAGGTGATCGCGATCGTCCTCTTCCTCGGATTGGGCGCACTATGGATAACCGGACTGTGGCCGGACGCGACCCCCGGAGTGGCGAATCTCGTCAGCCACGGCGGATTCGCTCCGCTCGGCTGGGGCGCGGTGCTCGCCGCGGTCGTCCCCTGCGTGGCCTTCTTCACCGGCGCCGAGATCGTGACCATCGCGGCCGCCGAGTCCGCGGAACCCAAGAAAGCGGTCGCCCGGGCGATGCGTTCCATCGTGGTCCGGATCATCACCTTCTACGTCGGTTCCATCTTCGTGGTCGTCGCGGTGGTGCCGTGGAGCACGGAGGCCGTCGGCGTCAGCCCCTACGCGGCAGCCCTCTCCGCCCTGCACATTCCCGGTGTCGCCACGATCATGAACGTCGTCATCCTCACCGCGGTGCTGTCCTGCCTGAACTCCGCGCTGTACACCTCCTCGCGGATGCTCTTCGCGCTCACCCGCAACGGCGACGCCCCGCACATGTTCACCCGCCTGTCCGGCGGCGGCGTGCCCCGGCGCGCGATCCTCGCCGGAACGGTGATCGGCTACGCGTCGGTGATCGCGGCGTTCGTCTCCCCGGATCTCGTGTTCTCGTTCCTGGTCAACTCGTACGGCGCCGTGGCGCTCTTCGTGTACCTCATGATCGCGATCTCCCAGGTCGCGCTCCGCAAGAAGCTGGAGGCGCGAGATCCCGAGGCCCTCAGCCTGAAGATGTGGCTGTTCCCCTGGCTCAGCTACGCGACCATCGCCCTGATGGGAGCCGTGATCGCCGCCATGGCCGTGCTCCCCACCACCCGTTCGCAGTTCTGGCTGAGTGTGGTGACTCTCGCCATCATCCTGATCGGGTACGAGTTCCGCCGACGCAGCCGGACCAACGCCGAACGCCTCGACACCGTCACACCGCCCGCGGCCTCGCCCGCCGACGGATCCGACGCGGAACAACTCGTCGGAGTCGTCACCCGCGAGCAGCCCTGACGCACCCGCCGTACCGAAGGACAGGGACCGCACCAGCGGTCCCTGTCCTTCTCTGTGCGTCCGATGCGACATCGGCTTTTCCGGCACGACCCGCCGGGAATCGGGGCACACTTGCAGAAGACCTCGGCGGAGGAGGGCACCGTGTTCCACCGCGGAGACGACGCCGTCACCGAAGAACACTCGCTGGACGAGTCCCTGCTCGTCGAGCCCGAATCCCGGAGCCGGCCGTGGCGGGAATTCCTCGTCTCGACCCCGGGACGACTGTCCGTGCTGGGGATCGCCCTCGTGACCGCCGCGCTGGCGACCGGGGCGATCACGTCGGCGGCGATCGGTGCCCGGCAACAGCGCATCGAGACCCTGCGAACGCACACCGAACCCCTCACCTACGCGGCCGAACGGCTCTACAGTTCGCTGTCCATCGCCGACGCCGCGGCCGCCACATCCTTCATCTCGGGCGGTGTCGAGCCGATCGCCGTCCGCAATCGGTACAACCAGGCGATCGGGGACGCATCGAACGCGCTGGTCACCGCGTCGAACGGCGTCGCCTCGACAGACGCCGCGGCCCTCGCGCTGCTGTCCGAAATATCGCGGGACCTCGCCGACTACACCAGCCTGATCGCCACGGCCCGCGCCAACAATCGGTCGGGCAACCCGGTCGGCGTCGCCTATCTCAGCGACGCCTCCACGATGATGCAGGACACGATCCTGCCCGCAGCCGAGAGCCTCTACTCGGAGCAGTCGAGGACCGTCGCCGACACCCAGGTCCTCACCGCGCGGCTCCCGAGAGCCGCATCCGCCGTCGCCGTCGCCCTGCTCGTCGCGCTCGTCCTCGCGCAGGTGTACCTGGCGCGCAAGAGCAAACGCCGCGTCAATCCCGGCCTCGTCCTCGCCTCCCTCCTCGCCGCCACCCTCCTGATCTGGCTGGCCGCCGCCACCCTGGTCTCCACCGCGGCCACGGACCGGGCGAGAACCGAAGGGGCGCAACCACTCGGCACGATCACCCAGGCGCGGATCCTCGCCCAGCAGGCCCGGGCGGACGAGACCCTCGCGCTGCTGCAGCGCGGCTCCGACGAACAGTCCGAGGTCGACTACGCCCGGCGGTCGGCCGAACTCGCCGACATCCTCGGGGGGCTGCAGGACGGCGAACACGGTCCGGCGACGACACCGCCGATCGACGCCGCCGTCACCGCACTCGGCGACTGGCGGCGCGCGCACACCATGCTGCAGGAGAAGCTCGACGTGGGGGACTACCCGGGTGCGAAGGCCATCGCGATCGGCCCGGCGGACTCGGCGTCCCCTGCCACGTTCGCGGCGCTCGACCAGTCGTTGCAGGACGGCATCGACCGATTCCGCAGCGAGGAACTCGACGGGATGGCCGACGCATATCGCTCGTTGTCGCTGCTCGCGGTGGGTAGCATGGTGATCGGCGTCCTCTGCGGGTTCGCCGTCGGTGGGGGGATCTGGCCCAGACTGAACGAGTACCACTGATGACGCGGGTGATTCGACCGAGACGGCGGACGCGCCAACGCGCCCTCCTCCTCTCCGCTGCCGCGGTCGCCGTCCTCGCCGCCGGATGCGCCACCCCGCAACCCCTCACGCCCACCGTCAGCGGCGACTACGCACAGGTGCCGTTGACGAGTGGGGCCGAGATCCTTCTGCCCACCGGCGACGTGCCCGAGGAGCCACCCGCACCCGACTCCTGCGGTGCCCTCGCGAGTCTCCGCCCCGCCGCACCGGACGTCCGGGCGCCGGGAAGCTCCCTGGCCGAGATCACCGCCCGCGGCCGGCTGATCGTCGGAATCGATCAGAACACCAACCTCTTCAGTTTCCGGGATCCGACCACCGGGATGCTGATGGGATTCGACGTCGACGTCGCGGGAGAGATGGCGCGGGACCTGTTCGGTGACCCCTCCCGGGTCGAATTCCGCCTGCTCACGTCCGGCGACCGTTTCGACGCCCTCCAGAACGAGGACGTGGATCTCGTGGTCAAGAGCACGTCGATCACGTGCGAACGGTCCGAGCGTGTCGCCTTCTCCACCGTGTACTTCCAGGCCTATCAACGTCTGCTGGTGCCGAAAGGCTCCGGCATCTCCGGCCCGGAGGATCTGGCGGGCAAGCGCGTCTGCACCGCCGGCGACACCACCTCACTGGACACCGTTCGCCGCGTGCAGCCCGAGGCCACGATAGTGGCGGTACCCGACTGGGACGACTGCCTCGTGGTCCTCCAGCAACGGCAGGCCGACGCCGCGAGCACCGACGACTCCATCCTCGCCGGGCTCGCCGCCCAGGACCCGAACCTGGAGATCGTCGGCCCGCCGCTCGAATCGGAGCCGTACGGCATCGGGGTCAACAAGACCAACGAGGATCTGGTGCGCTTCGTGAACGGCACGCTGGATCGGATGCGTGCGGACGGAACCTGGACGAGGCTCTACGACAACTGGCTGACGGTTCTCGGCCCTACCGCCGGACCACCCGCCCCCACCTACCGGGACTGAGGTGACACCGACGTGAGCGACGAAACCAGGCGAACACCGATGGACGACCCGCAATCCACCAGGGGTGTGCGATTCGATCCGTTCGCGGACGACGACGATGACGACGTCCCCTCCTCACGCACGGTGCCGGACGCCGTCCACACCTCCGACCTGTCGATGCTCCTGACCAATCCCGTTCTGGCGGAGCACAAACGCTACTGCGACCGATGCAAACGCCCCGTCGGACGTTCCACCGCCGCGCGGCCGGGAGACACGGAGGGGGTGTGCACCCACTGCGGCACCGTCTTCTCGTTCGCCCCGCAACTCGAGGCGGGCGAACTCGTCGCGGGCCAGTACGAGGTCCTGGGGTGCCTCGCCCACGGCGGCGTCGGCTGGATCTACCTCGCGCTCGACCACAATGTCAGCGACCGCTGGGTGGTCCTCARGGGCCTGCTGCACTCGGGCGACCCCGTGGCCCAGGAGATTGCTCTCGCCGAGCGCCGGTTCCTCGCCGAGGTCACGCATCCGAGCATCGTCAAGATCTACAACTTCGTCGAACACCCCGGGATGGACGGCAATCCCATCGGCTACATCGTCATGGAGTACGTCCGGGGCAGAACGCTGCGCGACCTGCTCACCGAACTGAAGGAGGAGGCCGGGCCCGACGAACCGAAGCCGATGCTGCCGGTGGAGCACGCCATCCGCTACCTCCTCGAGGTCACGCCCGCGCTCGGATACCTGCACTCGATGGGGTTGGTGTACAACGACCTCAAGCCCGAGAACATCATGATCGGCGACGACTACGACCAGCTCAAGCTCATCGACATGGGCGCGGTCGCCAGGATCGGGGATCACGGATACATCTACGGCACACAGGGTTACCAAGCCCCCGAGATCGCCACCACCGGTCCGACCGTCGCCTCCGACATCTACACCGTCGGGCGGACGCTGGCCGTGCTGACCCTCGACATGCCCACCGTCGGCGGCTGTTACGTCGACGGCCTGCCGACACCCGAGGAGGCGCCGCTGCTGGCGGAGTACGAGTTCTACCACCGGCTGCTGCTCCGGGCCATCCACCCCGATCCGGCCCGCCGGTTCGCGTCGGCCGAGGAGATGTCGACGCAGCTCGAGGGTGTCCTGCGCGAGGTGCGGGCCCAGCAGACCGGCCACCCGCAGCCGGGGTTGTCCCACCGGTTCAGCCCGCAGCGCACGACGTTCGGGACCGACCTCACGATCAGCCGCACCGACGTCTACGTCGACGGGCACCGCCGGGACGAGCGGATCAGTGCGATGAGTATCGTTCGAGCACTACCGATTCCGTTGGTGGACCCGGACGACCCGGCCGCCCCGTTGCTCTCCGTCGTCCACAGCCGACCGAGGGAGCTCCTCGATTCACTGCGCAGGGCGAAGGAGTCGGCGGACGACGGCGTGGCGTCCACGAGCATCGAGATCCCGCTCGCCGAGGTACGCGCGCACCTCGACCTGGGGCAGCCCCGTGATGCCGCCACCATTCTCGAATCCCTCGACCACCAGCGTGAGGACACGTGGCGCGTCGACTGGCACACCGGACTGTGTGCGCTGGTGGGCGGCGACTTCGAGGCGGCGTTCACCCGGTTCGATTCCGTCCTGACCGCGCTACCGGGCGAGGAGRCCCCGAAGCTCGCCCTCGCGGCGACGGCCGAGATGTGGTGCGAATACCGCTCTGGTGAGGACATCGGGCGGTGGCGGCGGACCGCCGAAAAGTACTACTGCACAGTGTGGCGCACGGATCACGGCGCGGTGAGTGCGGCGTTCGGGCTGTCGCGGCAACTGGAGCACCGCGACGACCGGGCGGCCGCGGTGGAGGCCCTCGACGAGGTGCCACCGACATCCCGGCACTATGCCGAGGCCCGGTTGACGAGTGTGCTGATGCTCGTCCACGATCGGCCGCTCGCCGAGGTGAGCGAACGGGATCTGCAGGAGGCCGCCCGGCGAGTCGAACTGCTCGCCCACGACGAGCGCCGCGCACTCCAGACCCGGGTGCTCGTCCTCGGCGTGGCCGTCGACTGGCTGCACGCCGGCGGCATTCCCGAGACGACGCGGATCCTCAGCGTGCCGTTCACCGAACGCGGTCTGCGCACCGGGGCGGAGTCGGCGCTCCGGGCCCTCGCCCGCAAGGCCCCCGAGCGCAGGCATCGGTACACCCTGGTGGATCTCGCCAACCTGATCCGCCCGACCACGTGGCTGTGACTCCCGGACTCGGGTCACCGCACCCCGAATCCGGTGTGCTCGCGTCCCCACCGGGCATTCCACGCCATCACCTGCATGCGGTCGCTCAAAGCATCACGGCTGCGGACCGTTTCGGCCAGCTGGCCCATGAGTTCGATGATGCGGCGGCGGGCGTCCTCCAGTTCCGTTGCCAGGCGCTCCTCCTCCCTCGACCTCGCGGTGCGGTTTCTGCGCGCGACCATGGTGTTCATCTCTACTCCGATCGTGACGACGTGGCGTTCGGCTCCTCGCACCGACAACTCTGGGCCGTCTGGTACGGGTCCAGAAGATCCAGATAGACAACGAGACAGGGGTCCAATCTGGACCTATGACGTAGCGCACAAGTGGTTCTGACGTCGGAGACGATTCGGTCGTAGGGTTCGAGTGCTCGCCGAAATCTCGACCGGAGGTACCCATGCGCATCCACACCGACGCACTCACGATCGCGGGCCGGGACTTCTCGTCCCGCCTCCTCATGGGCACAGGCGGTGCGGCCAACCTCTCGGTACTGGAAGAGGCACTCGTCGCCTCGGGCACCGAACTGACGACGGTGGCGATGCGCCGAGTGGACGCCGCAGGGAGAACCGGGCTGCTCGAACTGCTGGATCGACTGGGTATCGCGTTGTTGCCGAACACAGCCGGCTGCCGGGGCGCCACGGAGGCGGTGCTGACCGCGCGCCTGGCCCGTGAGGCCCTGGGCACCAACTGGGTCAAGCTCGAAGTGATCGCCGACGAACGCACGCTCCTGCCCGACGGGATCGAACTCGTGGCGGCCGCAGAACAACTCGTGGACGACGGATTCGTCGTGCTGCCGTACACCAACGACGACCCCGTGCTCGCGCAGCGCCTGGTCGACGCCGGGTGCGCCGCCGTGATGCCACTCGGGTCGCCGATCGGCACCGGGCTCGGTATCTCGAACCCCCGCAACATCGAGATGATCGTCGCGCGCACCGACGTCCCGGTCATTCTCGACGCCGGGATCGGCACCGCGAGCGACGCAGCACTGGCAATGGAACTCGGCTGCGACGCCGTACTGCTCGCCACGGCGGTGACGAGGGCGTCGGACCCTCCGCTGATGGCCGCGGCGATGGCCGCAGCGGTCACGGCCGGGCACCTCGCCCGGAATGCCGGACGGATACCGAAACGGTTCTGGGCGCAGGCGTCGTCACCGGTCGCGGTGTAATCGGCGCCCCGCGAACACCGACTCGGCTAGCGTGAGCCCCCATGCGGGTACACCACCTCAATTGCGGCTCGTTCTCCTCGGCGCTCATCGGGCGGTTGGTGTGCCATGTGCTGGCGTGTGAAACCGACGCGGGCATTGTGCTGGTCGACTCCGGCTTCGGGCTGGCGGACGTCGCCGATCCCACCGGACGCGTCGGCCGGTACGCGCACCTGATGGGCGCCCGGTTCCGGGAGTCGGAGACGGCGGTCCGCCGGCTCGAGAAGCTGGGCCTGAATCCTGCGGACGTGACCCACATCGTCGCGACCCATCTCGACTTCGACCACATCGGCGGCGTCGCCGACTTCCCGAACGCCACCCTGCACACCACCGCCGCGGAACGAACGGCGTCAGAAGGACGTTCGTCGTTCCGGGAGAAGGTCCGCTACGGTCCCGCCCAGCTCACCCCCGAACCCACGCTGCACACCTATTCGGGGCCGGGCGAATCCGTGCTCGGGTTCTCCGACACCTACCCGATCGCCGGTGCCGCCGACCGCATCGTGCTCGTCCCGATGCCCGGCCACACCCGCGGTCACGCGGCGGTGGCCGTCGACACCGGAGTGAAGGGCTGGCTGCTACACGCGGGCGACGCGTTCTACCACCGCAGCACCGTCGCCGCCCCCGGACAGGTGTCGCCGGGAACCGAGGGTCGCGCTCTGCGGGTGATGGAAGAGCCGATCGCGGTGGATCGTTCGAAGATCCGCGGCAATCATCGCCGGCTCCGGGAACTGAACAATCAGGTGGCGCCGCGGGTGCGCGTCTTCTCCGCCCACGACCCGACACTGTTCGAGGAACTGGCCGGAGAGCGGGGCTAGGCCTTCGGCCCGTGCGTGGTTGACGAGTCCCTGCACTCGTCAACCACGCACGAGCGCTACTTTGCCCATTCCAGCAGGTCGTCGGCGGACCACGTGTTCACGACGCGGTCGGCCTCGACGCCGCACCGCATGGCCCGCTCGCACCCGTACCCCTGCCAGGCGAGTTGCCCGGGGGCGTGCGCGTCGGTGTCGATCGAGAACAGGCACCCCACGTCGATGGCCAGATCGATGAGACGGCTCGGCGGGTCGCGGCGTTCGGGACGGCTGTTGATCTCGACGGCCGTGCCGTGGTCGCGGCAGGCGGTGAACACCTGCTCCGCGTCGAACGTCGACTCCGGCCTGGTCCCGCGCCCGCCTTCGACGAGGCGGCCGGTGCAGTGTCCCAGCACGTCCACCAGCGGATTCTCCACCGCCCGGACCATCCGGCGGGTCATCGCCCCGCGCTCCGCCCGCAACTTGGAGTGCACGCTGGCGACGACGATGTCGAGTTCGTCGAGCAGATCCGGATCCTGGTCGAGTGAACCGTCGTCGAGGATGTCGACCTCGATGCCGGTGAGGATGCGGAACGGTGCCAGTTCCTCGTTCAGCGCGGCGATCACCTCCAGCTGAGAACGCAGCCGCTCCGCCGACAGCCCGTTCGCGACCGTCAGACGCGGGGAATGGTCTGTCAGAGCGCAGTATTCGTGACCCAGAGCGGCCGCGCTGCGCATCATCTCGTCGATGGGGCTGCCGCCGTCCGACCAGTCCGAGTGCGTGTGCAGGTCGCCTTTCAGCGCCTCCCGCAGCGCGCCGCCGCCGATCGGCTCCGCGTTCTCCCGTAGTTCCGCGAGATAGACGGGCACACCGTCGAGCGACTCA
Source organism: Rhodococcus sp. P3_B8 (assembly GCF_056402775.1). Taxonomy (NCBI): domain Bacteria; kingdom Bacillati; phylum Actinomycetota; class Actinomycetes; order Mycobacteriales; family Nocardiaceae; genus Rhodococcus; species Rhodococcus sp. P3_B8. The sequence goes on along the minus strand of NZ_JBFUGT010000001.1, from coordinate 145,989 downwards.
CGGATCACGGTCGCCGTCTTGGGTCCGATGCCCGGCAGATCCTTCCAGCTGTCGGTGCGCCGGCGGACGTCCCGTTGCTCCTCGGACAGTTCGGCCACCACGTCGGCGGCACGCCGGTACGCCTTCACGCGGTGCGTCTCCGCACGCGACCGTTCGAGCCAGAACGCTGTCTCTCGCAGGGCCTGCACCGGGTCCATCGGGCTGTCGGCGTCCATGCCTCCAGTGTTGCGCCCACCCCGACGTCACCGCAACGCTTCGCGCGCCCCGTCCCGGACCGCGGTGGTGAGCGCCGCGAGGATCGGCGAATCCAGCTTCCACCGCTGCCAGTACAGCGGGACGTCGACCGGGCGGGACGGGTCGAGTTCGACGAGCCCGTGGTCGTCGCCGGTGTGTAATTCCGGCAGCAGTCCCCAGCCCAGTCCGTGGCGGACGGCGTCGGAGAACGCCGAAGACCCGGGAACGAAGTGCCGCGGCGGTTGGAGCCGGCGCCGCGTGAACCCGCGCAGGAACCGGGCCTGCAGTTCGTCCTTGCGATCGAAGTCGAGCATCGGTGCCACCGCGAGGGCGTCCGCCGTCGGACCGTCGGGGAGCCAGCGGTCGGCGTAGTCGCGGCTGCAGAGCGCGCGGTACCGCATCGACCCCAGCTTCTCGACGGTGCAGCCCTGCACCGCCTCCGGGACGGACGTCACCGCGGCCATCACCGTGCCCTCCTTCAGCAGGGTGGTCGAGTGGAATTCGTCTTCCCGATGCAGATCGAACAGCGCCCGATGCTCCGGCGCCAGGCGGGCGAGGGCCGGAATCATCCACGTGGACAGCGAATCCGCGTTGACGACCAGCGACAGCGTGCTCGTCGTCGCCTCCTCGGGGTTGAGGGACGACATGGCCTCGCGCTCGAGGTGGGCCATCTGGCGGGCGAGCGTGAGCACGACGTGTCCGGACTCGGTGGCCCGGACCGGCTTGGCCCGCTGCACCAGGACGCGCCCGACCTGCTGCTCGAGTACCTTGATCCGCTGGCTCACCGCGGACGGCGTGATGTGCAGTACCCGGGCCGCGGCGTCGAAGGTGCCTTCGTCGATCACGGCCGCGAACGTGCGAAGCGAAGCAAGGTCCAGATCCATATGAAGCGATGCTAATGGCAATGAAGGATAATTAGCTGGATTGATGATCGCGGGGTTCGTAGCGTGGTTCTCATGCACTTCACCCCTGCCCTGCTCACGGCGGCCGCCGGCTTCGGTACCGGCCTGTCGCTGATCGTCGCGATCGGCGCGCAGAACGCGTTCGTCCTGCGACAGGGGATCGCGCGCAGGCACGTCCTGCCGGTGGTCGTGCTGTGCGCGGTATCGGACGCCGTGCTCATTGCGGTCGGGATCAGCGGGATCGGCGCCGTACTCGCGCACGCTCCGGCTGCCATCACCCTGATCCGCTGGGCGGGTGCGGCATTCCTCGTCTCCTACGCGGTGCTCGCCGCTCGCCGCGCCCTCCGCCCCGGAACGCTCGACGCCACGCAGGAAATAGGGTCGGCGACCCTCGCGACGTCGATCCTCACCTGCCTCGCACTCACATGGCTCAACCCGCACGTGTACCTCGACACGGTGCTGATGCTCGGCTCGGTGGCCAACAACCAGGGCGAGTCGGGCCGATGGCTGTTCGGTCTCGGTGCCGCCACCTCGAGCGTCGTCTGGTTCCTCGCGCTCGGCTACGGCGCCCAGTTCCTGCACCGGGTGTTCGCCCGCCCCGGCGCGTGGCGCGTGCTCGACGCCGGGATCGCCGCGCTGATGCTCACCCTCGGCATCACCCTCGTCACCACCTAGTCAACATTTGGTTGACAAGGCGACTCGTGTCAACCAATACTTGACACATGCCGGACGCCGCGCTCACCCAATTGCTGTCGGACGCGATCGCCAAGGCGGACCCCGAGATCGACCCGGGCCTGGACCACGACCCCGCCGCCTACCTGGCGCTCGTCCGGCTCACCTCGCAGGCGCGGGAGTCGGTCGACGAACTGCTGGTCTCCGCGATCGCCGCCGCGCGCTCTGCCGGGCACAGCTGGGACACGGTCGGCGCCGCACTCGGCATGTCGCGGCAGGCGGCGCAACAACGTTTCGGCAAACGGATCGGCGACGCCCCCGACACGGACCCGGACGGCCGGACCCGCCGGCTCACCCCGCTCACCGCGTTCAACGAGATGCGCATCCTCAACCACGCCGGCTCGTACGGCTGGCACTCCGTCGGATTCGGCACCCTGTTCCACACCGTTCGCAAGTCCGAGGAACAGTGGGAGCACACCCGCGTGTCGGCGCCGGCGAGCCGCCAGAAACTCGAGGCCGACGGCTGGCAGAAGGTCGGGACGTTGTGGTTCCCGTGGGCATACTTCAAGCGCCCGTTGGGCATTCCCGCCCTCCCGGAACCGGTGAGCGGCGACTACCTGATGGAACCGTGATGGACGTCGTCGCGCGATTCGCGGCCGCCCGCATCGCGCGGCTCGCCACGGTCGGGGCGGACGGGGTGCCACACCTCGTCCCGCTCGTCTTCGCACTCGACTCCGACACGATCTACTCCTGCGTCGACCACAAACCGAAGCGCACCACGGCCTTGCGACGCCTCACGAACATCGCGGCCAACCCCGCGGTCACCCTGCTCGTGGACCACTACGACGAGAATTGGGACCACCTGTGGTGGGTGCGGGTCGACGGTCGGGCCGAGGTGCTCGCCCCCGACTCCCCGGCGGGCGGCGCCGCGATCGACGTTCTTGCCGCGAAGTACCCGCAGTACGTCGACCGCCGCCCGGACGGACCGGTGATCGCGATCCACGACCTGACGTGGCACCACTGGAGTGCCCTGTGAGTACTTGTCAACCGCCCGACGTTAATAAGTACTCACGGGCGTTAGCCTCGACAGCATGCCCACAGCCCTGATCACCGGCGCGAGCCGTGGCCTCGGAGCCGCCATCGCCCGCGAACTCGCACCGTCCCACGACCTCCTGCTCGGCGCCCGGTCGGCCGGGTCGCTGACCGACATCCTCGACGAACTGCAGGGCGCCACGCCCTGGCCGGTCGAGCTGACGGACTACGACGCGCTGGCGGCGGCGTGCGCCCCGATCGAGCGGCTCGACGTGCTCGTCCACAACGCCGGCGTCGCCGATCTCGCGACCGTCGCGGAGTCGACCGTCGACCAGTGGCGGCACACGCTCGAGGCGAACGTCATCGCGGTGGCCGAACTGACACGGCTGCTGCTGCCCGCTCTCCGCGCCGCGGGTGGGCACGTCGTCCTGATCAACTCGGGCGCCGGGCTCCGCGCGAACGCCGGCTGGGCGTCGTATGCGGCGAGCAAATTCGCCCTGCGGGCGTTCGGTGACGCACTTCGCCTCGAGGAGCCGTTACTGCGCGTCACGTCAATTCACCCCGGCCGGATCGACACCGATATGCAGCGCACCATCGTGGCCGGCGAGGGCGACGAGTACCGGCCGGAGAAGTATCTGAAGCCGTCGACCGTCGCAAAAGCCGTGCGCAACGCGGTGGAGACACCTGGTGATGCGCACCCCACAGAAATCGTGCTGAGGGTCCGCTGACAGCGAAGAAACCTGCGTGAGATAGATCACAGATTGATCTCACAGAAAGGCTTTAAGCTGCTCACAATTAGTCGCCCTACAGTTCTTCTCATCAGCAGAGGTCGCAAACGTGAGTCAGGTTCAACGAGCTGACTCCCAGGAGGTATCCCCACGATGAACACCGACCAGCGTACGTACAGCGACACCGTCGTCGCCGTCGACGGCGACGTCTTCGCGACGATGTTCACTCTCGATCTCGGTGACGGCGAGGTCGATCGCGAAGCAGTCGAGCGGATTCACGGCGGCGACTTCGACGAGTGGATCGAGGCGGCAGCGCGGTCCGGTCTGTTCACGCCGCAGGCGGTCGCGGGCCTCGTTCAGACGTGGCAGGACAACCCGAAGTCGTTGTTCGACGCCCTGCTCGTCGATGCCGACGAGATGACCCACAAGCGCTACGCGATCATCTGGGACGCGCTCGACGACGCCGACACGTTCGAGAACGTCGAGTACGCCTGACGCTCAGAACGGCCACGCGGGCACGGGCGGCAAGCCCTCCCGCGTGGGGCGCCCGATAACCCACGCCAGCAGTTCGGTGCGCGGAAGTTCCGGCACCCCGACGTCCGGATGCCTGGCCGCCAGCTCGGGCAGCTCCGATTCCAGCGTGTGCTCCACGAAGGCCGCCGGCCAGTCGGCCGCCGAGTAGCCGAGCCCCAGGTCGACGTGGTGGATCTCGAGCTCACGCCACCGCAGCACCGGCACCTGCCGCACAGGCACCCGCTGACGCCAGTTCACCGGCGTCTCGTACAGATCTTCGGTGATCCGCCGCAGCGACTCGAGCACCCGCCGTCCCGCGAAGCGGAAGTCGGCCACCAGTAGTTCGGCCGGACGCCCGGCCCCCTCCTCGATCGCCGCGGCCCGCGCGGCCGGACCGCCCGGGTACATCTCGGGCGCGGCCTCGCCGGTGATCACCCCGACCGCGAACCGGTTGAGCGCGTCCGCATTCCTCGCGAGGTGCGTGACGACGTGCCCCCGGCTCCACCCCGGCAGCAACGACGGCTCCCGCGCCTGGTCGTCGGTCAATCCCTCCAGCGTCGCCTCCGCCGTCCGGTGCGATTCGGCAACCGTGTCGAGCAGTTCGGCATACGACAGTGCGGCACTCGGCGACGTCATGCTGACGATGCTAGGCGATGCCCCCACAGCCACCTCACGACGAATCCCCAGGATCCCGATAACGGAACGGTGACGATCGGCATCCGGCGGGTGCAAATCGGACAATCGTACTGATACTGAGATCGACTGTCGGACAACGTGATTGAAGGGTGGTGTGTGATGTACAACGAATCCGCTACGTGGGGGATACCGAGCGAGACCTTTCTGGTGGTCTACGTGGCCGCCGCCGTGCTCGTGGTCGGGCTGGCGGTGTTCCTCCGGTCCCGGGGCACCGCATCCGCCCCGACCGCCGGTGTCCGCCTCGATCCGGTGCAGGCCGGGATGCTGACCTGCGACGATCGCGCCGTCGCCGCATCCCTGACGCTGCTGCGGGGAGCTGACCTCATCTCCGCCGACGGGACGGTCCTGCGGGCGTGGGGAGTCGCCGACAACGCCCTCGGATCGTTCACGCGGGCCGTCTACGACGAACTCGCCTCCGGGCGCAGCGCCCTCGGCAACCTGCGGCTCCCGGGCCGGTTGCAGGCCCCGCTCGACCACCTGCGGTCCACCCTGGTCGCGCAGGGGCTGCTCACGGGTCCCGCACAGAAGGCGTGGAACCGCCGCGCGAGCCTCCCGATCCTCGTCGTCGTGGCCTTCGGCGTCGCACGCCTCGTTTCCGGGTTCGCCGGCGGCAAGCCGATCGGCTTCCTGCTGGTCGCGGTGGTACTGCTCTCGGCCGCGCGGGAGCTCGTTCGCCGGACCGGCCGCAGGACGCCCCAGGGCACGGCGGAACTGCAGCGCCTGCGCCGCGACCACTCGTACCTGTCGCCGCGGATGCGCCCGTCGCTCACCGCATACGGTCCGACGCCGATCGCGCTGTCGACGGCACTCTTCGGGATGGGGGCCGTCGGCCTGTTCTCCCCGGGGTTCGCGAGCGCGGCCGGTATCACCGACAGCGGCAGCGGGGACGGCGGCAGCAGCGGTGGAGGCGACAGCTCCTGCGGCGGCGGCGGCGGAGGCTGCGGCGGCGGTGGGGGGTGCGGGGGATGACCGCCCTGATCGAGCCGGGCCTCGGCATCGGCTGGCGGCCGGAGATCTGCGGGATCATCGACCGGCTCGACGGCCTGCGGTTCTGCGAGGTGATCGCCGAATCCCTGCCCGCCCGCCGGCGCGGAGTCGGCGTTCCGGACGAACTGCGGTCGCTGGGCGTTCCCGTCGTCCCGCACGGCATCTCGCTGTCGCTGGGTGCCGCGGACGGTGTCGAGCAGCGCCGGATCGACCATCTCGCGCGGTGCGCCGACGCGCTCGGTGCGCCGCTCGTCAGCGAGCACGTCGCGTTCGTGCGGGCGGGCGGAATCGAGGCGGGGCACCTGCTGCCGGTGCCGCGCTCGGCGGAAGCCCTGGACGTGCTGGTGCGCAACATCCGGCGCACGCAGGAGTGCCTGCCGGTGCCCCTGGCCGTGGAGAACATCGCGGCCCTGTTCGACTGGCCGGACGACGACTACTCCGAGGGCGAGTTCCTGGCCGAACTCGTCGAACGCACCGGCGTGTACCTGCTGCTGGACGTCGCCAACGTCTACGCGAACGCCCGCAACCGCGGCCGCGACGCCGGCAAGGAACTCCGGCGGCTTCCCCTCGAACGTGTGGCGTACGGCCACGTCGCCGGGGGATCCGAACGGGACGGCGCGTACCACGACACCCACACCGACCCGGTGCCCGGCGAGGTGCTGGACCTGGTCCGGCAGTGGGCATCCGCGGGTGCCCCCGCGATGATGCTCGAGCGCGACGGGAACTACCTGCCCGCCCGTGAGTTGTTCGCCGAGCTGGATGCGATCGCGGATGCGGCCGGCGTCGACCGGGTCACCGGGGACGCGGTGTGGAGTCTGCCGTGACGGGGCTGGCGGAGCGGCAGGCGGCACTGGTCCGGGCTCTCGTCGCGGCGGGGGAGCTGCCCGCGGGATTCGACCGCGACGCGCTCGACACCGCGTCGAAGGCCTTGCTCCGCAAGCGATCCGGGGAAGTCGGCGGTCGCCTTCCCCACGTCCGCGCGGCCCTCGGCGACCGATTCTTCGCGCTGTTCGCCGCCTGGGCCGACGGCAGGCCGAAGGTGAGCACCCACGCGGACGCGGTGGCGTTCACCGCGCACCTCGAGTCGACCGGTCACCTGCCCGAGCCGAGTCGCCGTCGTCGCCGCCTGTACCGCCCGCGACGAACGTGAGCAGCAACTCGTTCACCTCTTCCGGTCTTTCCTGCTGGACGAAGTGCCCGGCTCCCTCGACGAGATGGAGTCCGCGCAAGTCCGGGACGGTGTCGCGCATCCGGTCGAGGGCCTGCGCACCACTCATCGTGAGGACGGGATCGTGCGCACCGGCCACGAACAGCGTCGGCACCTCGATGTCGGCTCCGGCGAGATCCCTGGAGCGTTCCCAATTGGCGTCGTACGCCCGGTACCAGTTCAGTCCGCCGGTGAATCCCGTCCGGGTGAAGACCTCCACATAATGGTCGAACTCGTCCTCCGTCAGCCACGACCACGGCAGGGGTGGGGCTTCGGGCAGCACGTCCAGGTAGCCGTTGCCCTCCGAGGGGTGCTGCCAGATGTCCAGATAGCGGTAGGCGCCCGACAACGCATAGAACAGCCGCTGCAGGAATCCTCGGGGATCGGCGTCGAGTTCGCGGTCGGCGACACCGGGTTCCTGGAAGTAGTGGATGTGCAGGAAGTGCTTGCGCGCCATCGACGCATACAGCTCCGACGGTCGCAGCGGGAACCGGTCGGGCGCGTAGGGGACGGCCAGTAGCACCAGCCCGGACACGCGTGCGCGGTGACGCAGTGCGACGGTCCAGGCGACCGGCGCGCCGAAGTCGTGGCCGACGAACACCGCACGCTCGTGACCGAGACTGTCGAGCAGGCCGATCAGCGCATCCGACACCCGCTCGTTCGTGTAGTCGTCGATGTCGCGGGGCACGTCGGTGCCGCCGTAGCCGGGCATGTCCGGGGCGATCGCCCGGTACCCGGATGCCGCGAGAGCCCGCATCTGATGGCGGTAGCTGTAGCCGAGCCCCGGGAATCCGTGGCACAGGACGACGGGCGGCCCGTCACCCAGTTCGGAAATCTGCCAACGGAATCCGTCGACCGTGACCACCCGCTCCGTCGACGACGCCATGCTCCGCATCCCTCCACCGGCTGGAACGTGTTTCAGCACTGTAGCGTAGCGACGACGCCATTAGAATGCACCTGACTCGCAGTGGCGACCGTCGACCGGCGGGGAAGTGGAGTGATGCGCAATGGTGGAGGCACGCTCCCGCCATGAGTTCGTCGCACTCCAGCTCCGGCAGCGCATCATGCAGCGGCAGTACGCGGTGGGTGAGTCGCTGCCCAGCGAGAGCATGCTGTGTGCGGAGTTCGAGGTGTCGCGCGGTCCCGTGCGCCAGGCCCTGGCAACGTTGAAGAACGAGGGGCTCATCCAGCTGTCCCAGGGCAAACCGGCCGTGGTGCGCAGTCACGACATCACGCAGACCCTGGACACGTTCACCCCCTTCTCGCAGTGGGCGCGCCGCACCGGCCGTGCGGCGGGCAGCCGCACGCTCGAGATCTCACGTCGCCGGGTGTCCGAACCTGCCGCCAGCGCATTGGGATCGGCCCCGGACGACTTCGTCGTCGAGGTGCTCCGCGTCCGGCTGCTGGACGGCGAACCGACGATGATCGAGCGGAGCACGTTCACCGACCGCGTCGGCTCCCTGCTGTTCGATTTCGACATCGACACCGGATCGATCACCGATTACCTCACCTCCCGCGGCGTCCGCTTCGAATCGATGGAGCACGTGCTCGACGCCGTCGCCGCGACCGGGGTCGACGCCGAGAATCTCGGGATCGACCCCGGCAGCCCGTTGCTTCGGGAACGTCGGACGTCGCGGGATCAGAACGGCGACACGTTCGAGTACGCGGACGATCGGTACCGCCCCGACCTCGTCGCCTTCAGCATCGTGAACGCCCGCACCATCGACCCCAGGCTTCCGTCGGACGACGGCAACGGAGCCTGATCGGAAATCAGGTGTTGCGCAGTTCGGCGAGCAGAATGGGCAGGTCCGCGACGCTGTCGAGAACGTGGGTGGCCCCGGCCTCGGACAGCTGGGTGGCGTCGTGGGCGCCGGTGAGCACGCCCACGGAGGCAAGGGCTCCGGCGCGGAGACCGGTGGTGACGTCCGACGTGGTGTCGCCGAGCACCACCATGGACTGCACGGACGGGGCACCGGTGCGCATCAACGCGGTCAGCGCCAGGTCCGGGAAGGGGCGGCCGCGGACACCGTCTCCGGGGCACAACACGACGTCGGCGACGTCCTGCCAGCCGAGGGCGCGAATGATCGCCACCTGCGTCTCGTGCGCGAAGCCGGTGGTGAGCGCCGTCTTGATGCCCTGCTCCCGCAGGGAGCCGAAGAGTTCCACCGCGCCGGGGATCGCGCTGCACCGCCCGTCGTCGACGAGTTGCGAGTAGCAGCGTTCGAATTCCTTGTTCGCGGCCTGCGCCTGCTCCTCGTTACCGCCGCTGAGATGGCGGAAGACGACGATCTTGGACTGGCCCATGGTGTCGGAGACGTAGTCGAGCATCCGCCTCCGGTCCTCGTCGGTCTTCGACAGTCCGGCATGCGCGTCCGCGGCGAGGAAGGACTGCTGTACCAGCCCGCTGTCCTCCACGGTGGTGCCTGCCATGTCGAAGACGACGAGGCTGATGTCCCGGTGACGTGTTCCCATTGTCTGATTCCTCTCGGTGTTCGGTGAATGTGGTTGTGCTGCTATGCCATTACGGGCAGGGTGTCGCGGCCGAAGACGGAGTCGATGCGGTCCTTCGCCAGACCCATGCTGGTGGTCATGCCGATCCCGGTGGTCACGGTGACGACGTGCACGCCGTCGATCGGCTCCTCGATCAGGAAGTCGGAATCGGGTGCCGAGCTGTACACACCCTGCCAGCGTTCGGTGACGGTGACGTCCGAGACGCCGAAGAGGGCGGCGGCCTCACGGATCAGCGCCTCGAACCCCTTCTCCGACTGGAACGGCTCCGCCGAGATCTCACGGATGTGGGTGTCGCCCAGCAGGATCGATCCGTCGGGCTGCGGTGTGTACATCTGATGGAGGTCGAGGTCGGCGTAGTCGGGGTACTCGTCACGCAGCCTCGCCGCGAGTGCCGCCGTCGCGGGAAGATTCTCGAAACCGCTGTACCGCACGAGCGACCAGCCCGTGAACAGCGGTGCGGGCAACGGCGCGGACAACGGAAGCCTCGCGCGCATCATGTGGAGCCGGCACCGCAGGAGCCCCCCGCGCTCGGCCGGCCCCGGGAACAGGCGGTCGATGTCGTAGTTGACGGTGACGAACACCGTCGCCGCCTGCAGATCGCCCCGCGAGGTATGAACGACGCCGGTCTCGAATCCGGTTGCGGCGGTGCGCCAGAAGAAGTCGACACCCGACGCGTCGAGCCACTGCGCAATGGCGGGGGCCGCCTCCCGCGGGTTCACCTGGAGGTCGTCGGCCATGTACATGCCCCCGACGACGCGGTCGCCGACGATGGGTAACGCGCCGAGGATCCGGTCTCGGGACAGCAGTTCCACTTCGGCCGGTCCGCGTACGGCCGCGAACTCGGTCATGACTGCCAGCTCGTCGTCATGTCGTGCCACACAGTATGTTCCGGATTCGGCGGACCAGAACCCGGCCTTGCGTGCCAGGTCGAGCCAGTGCTCCCGGCCCGCTCGGGCGTAGTCGCGGGCGACGCCCGACTGGGCGGTGATGCAGGCGTGGCCGAAGTTCTGGACGGACGCGCCCGCAACGCGGTCGGCGTGGTCGATCACCGCCACGGACAGGCCTCGGTTGCGCGCGTGATACGCGTGCGCGAGGCCGACGATTCCGGCACCGACGACCACCACGTCGTAGCGTCGTTGAGTTGTCATGCGACTCACTGTGGACCCGCCCAGGACAACATGTCAATACAAGTACAAGAAATTTGCCGCAGGTATATATAAGTTGCTTTCCGTTAACCGTCCGTTGTGCGACCCGGCGGGCGCGTCGGGTGGTCGCGGTCGGGGGTTGCTGCGAAAATTGCCGCCCGAGTCCACCCACCTGCAGAGGGGCTGATCGATGAGTAGTGGTTCCGGCCCGAGAGCCGTTCCCGTCCACGAACCGGCGTCGTCCCACGACCGCTTCGGTCCCCTGATCGAGCGCCGTGACGACGTCGACTTCCCCTTCTACAACGGGACGCCCACCACGCTGTCGGTGCGGCAGTGGGTCCTGGCGTGGGCCTCGGTCGCAGTCGGCTTCGCGGCCTTGGTCCTCATCCCGCAGACCGACAACGTCGTTGCGCTGATTCCGCGCATCCTGTTCGTCGGCATCCCGCTCGTCGTGCTGGCGATGGTGACGCGCGAGCACTGGACAGCGTTGTTCCGGAAGGTGCACGGCCGTGACGTCCTCACGATGATCGGCTTCGCCGTGCTCAACCTCGTTGTCACGTCGGTGCTGGCGTTGATCGTGCGCGCCCTGTTCGGGGTGGCGTCCAACGAGGCCATCGACGGTGCGGGCGAGGGCGGTGCGCTCGACACGGCAGCGTTCTACGTGGGAACCGGGATCCAATTGGTCGGCGAAGAAGTCTTCACCATCGTCCCGTTTCTCGCGCTGATGTATTTCCTGTTCGCCAAGGCGAAACTGTCCCGCAAGACCGCAATCATCCTGGCCTGGCTCCTCAGTGCGGTGTGGTTCGGCGCCGCCCACCTGCAAACCTACGACTGGAACTTCGCGCAGGCCTTCATCGTGATCGGCGGGGCCCGGCTGGTGCTCACCCTCGCCTACATCCGGACCAAGAACCTGTGGGTCTCGACGGGCGCGCACATCATCAACGACTGGACGCTCTTCACCCAGGCGATCGTGATCAACGCCGCGCTCGTCACCCTGTAGCCGAGTACTCCGCGTCCGACCCTCAGTTGGGAATGGGGATGACGATGGGTGGCAGACCCGGTATCTGCACCTGAATCTGCTGCGGCGGTGCGGGCGCCGGCGCGGGGGGAGGCGGGTAGTTCACCGGCGGTTCGGGTGCGGGCGGCGGGGGAGGTGGCGGCGGTGGGGGCGGTGGCGGAGCCGCAGCGGGCGGAGGCGCAGCTTCCGGGGCGGGAGCCGGCGCGGGACGGGGAGCGGCTTGCTGCACCACCGCGGGCGGCGAATCCACTACCGGCGCCTGGGCTTCCACGGGTGCCACCGGATTCGGGCGCTCCGCCGGCTGCTGCGGGCCGGAACCGATCGGCATCGGCGTCAGTCCACCGGTCATCAGATCCACCACGGTCACTTCGGTCATCGCCAGGTTGGAGGGCTGCACGACGTACAACCTGTCCTGTTGGAATCCCGGCCACGGATCGCCCTGCACGTCCGCGTTCTCGTTCACCACCGGGGAGAGCAGTGGGCTTCCGCGCACACATCGGACGCGGGGGACGCCGTGGTCGTCGATCAACACGATGGTCCCCGCCTCGAGGACGGACTGGAATGCGCTCGCATGCCCGTCGTCGAAGCCGTGATTGGTGACGCGGGTGTCCGCACGGAGCAGCACAGGTGTCAGGGTCCGGACGTAATTCCGCACGTCGTCGACCTGGAACACGCTCGACCAGGCCTGCAGCATCGCGGGATCCTGCTCGAGGTCGTCGACGAGGCGTTGCCGGTCGCAGAGCACCCGGTCGGGGCTTCCGCCGTAGAGGCCGGCACGGTCGCCGATCACCCGGATCCCGGCGGCGCGGGGTTCGCTCGGCAGGTCGGTGCCCGGCGGACCGAACGGGACCGTCGTCGGCGTCTGCGGTGGAAGCAGCACTTCCGTCCACGGAAGCTGCCCGCTGTCGGTGGCCCGGTCCAGGCCGACCGGATCGGGGTGGCCCCCGGAACCCGAGGAGCACGCCACGAGCACCGTGGCGGTCAGCGCCCCGGCGACCGACAGCCAGCTACGCGGTGCGCGCCCGGGGCGCGTACCGGCTCGAACGACTGCTCTGCGTCGGGCACGCCGTGCGGCCTGCCCGGCGACGTCGGTGGCCACCACGCCATGGTAAGCACAGTCGCTGATCAGCCGGGCCGAATTGCGGTGTGGTTGCCGGGCCCGGCCGTCGGTCAGCTCGTGATCATGTCTTCCTGCGACCAAAATGCGCGCATGGACGTGATCTTGCCGTCGTCGTCGAACGTCATGACGTCGATCGGCGCGATCTCGAGCTTCTGCTCACCCAGGTCGGTGACGAGGGAGAAGTGAAACGCGGCCGAGTTGCCGGCGATCTTCAGCGTCAGGAGCTCGCCGGTCTGCTTCAGCGGTTCGATCACCCCGTAGAACTCCCGCAGCGATTCCACCGTGGTTCGCGGCTCGGTTCCCACCGGATCCTCCACGGTGGCGCCCTCGGCGTACAGTGCGACGACGTCGTCGGCGGTCCCGGTGGCCACCGCCTCGATGTACCTCTCGACGGTCTTGCGGATGTCTTCTGCGGACGGTGCCATGATGCGAACTCCTCAGTCGAATAGAACGTGTTCTAGTGGTGAGAGTAACGCAGCACCGGCCCGGTGGGGAGCCCCTTCTCCCAGGCAGCGGGACATGTTCGCACAGGGGCCCGCCCCTGCCGACATCGGAAGCCGGCAGGGGCGGGAGGGAACGATCCTCAGGTTCGCGGCGCGGACGCCTCCTCCAACTTCTCCAGCCGGGGAGCGCTCGTCCCCATTACCGGGGCAGCGGACACGGAGGACACCTCTTCCAGCGACTTCCCCTTCGTCTCCGGAGACATGAAGAAGCAGATCACGAACGCCACCGCCGTCAGCACCGCACCGAAGAGCATCGTGGTGCCGGTTCCCAGCGCCGAGATGCTCAGCGGCAGCAGGTACGTGCCCGTCGCGGCGCCGAACCGGCTCACCGCGGTGGCGATTCCCACCGCAGTCGCCCGGAACTCGGTGGGGAAGAGCTCGTTGGGGTAGATCCACACCAGGATGCTCGGACCGCCGGAGATGAACGCGTACGCGCAGAAGGCGGCGACGATGAACCAGAGGGGACCGTCCGCCCACAACCACAGCCCTGCCAGCGGAATCACCATCAGGGCCAGCGGGACCACTGCGATCGGACGCCGGCCCCACTTCTCGACCAGGAACAGTGCGGGGATGGATCCGGCGACGATGAGCCCGATGATGACGGTTTCGACGATGAGCCCCGCGGAACCGTCACCGGAGATCGAGAAGCCCGACAGGATCGTGGGCAGGAAGGTCAGCAACGCGTAGAGCGGGGTGACGACCGCCAGATACAAAGCGCTGCACATGATCAGCCGGGCCAGGTACTGGCCGCGGAAGTAGATCCGGATGTCGGCCTTCGGCTTGTCCGCCGTGTCCTCGACGGTGACCTTGCTCAGGTCGAGTTTCTCCCCGTAGATCTTCTCGACCACGGCCTCGGCGTCGGCCACCCGGCCGTTCTTCAGGAGCCAGCGTGGCGACTCCGGGATTCCGCGACGCACCAGGATCACGATCAGACCCAGCACCGCACTGGACGCGAGGAGCAGGCGCCAATGGTCGTTGCCACCGGAGATGCCGACGACGAGCGCACCGACCACGTACGCGGAAACCGCGCCCGCCGACCACGCGACAGCCGACATCCCGACCATGGCGCCGCGCTTCTTGGTGGGGGTGAACTCGGTGAGCAGCGAGGTGGCGATGGGGTAGTCGGCACCGATGGCCGCGCCGATGACGAAGCGCAGAACGATGAGCTGCCACGGCAATTGGACGAACACCGACAACGCGCACGCGACGACCAGTACCACCAGGTCGAGGGCGTACATCTTCTCCCGGCCGATCCGGTCGGTGAGGAAGCCGAACACTGTGGCGCCGAAGAAGATACCGATCAGCGAGGCGGCACCGATCAACCCTGCCTCGGCTGTCGTCGGGTGAAGTTGCTCGGTCACCCCGAGCAGGGCCACGCCGATGATGCTCATGACGTACCCGTCCAGGAATGGTCCGCCACAGCACGCGATCAGGAGCTTGGTGTGAAACCCGCGTTTGGCGGGTCTGTCCATCACGTCGAAGGAACTCATGTCGTCTCCACTACGTAGATTGGTGCCGTCACCCTGGGGGTGGCGGGCGAGTCGGCCGCACTCGGCCGGTACCGCTAAGGGGTTGTCTTGTTCAGCGCCGAGTAGGCGAGCTGCTCGAGCAGCAGCGAAGCATGATGCGGGGAGTCGGCGCTGACGTCCAGCACCTGCTTGGTGATGCTCAGCGCCAGTGGCGAATACGCCGCGAGTTCGTGCGCGATGCTCAGCGCCTGCTTCACGTGCTCCGCGGGAGGGGCGATCTCACTGACGACGCCCCAGCGTTCGGCGTCGGTGTGATCGAAGCGCCGTCCGCGCAGGACGAGGTCGCGGGCACGGCCCGCCCCGACGATGCGGGTGATGCGGGTGACCCCACCGGAACTGGGGAGGATCCCGATTCCGATCTCCGGGAACCCGAAGACCGCGGCCGGATCGGCGACGCGGATGTCGGTGGCGAGAGCCAGTTCGAGCCCGCCGCCGAGGCAGTAGCCGGTGATCGCGGACACGGTGGGTTGCGGGAGAGCCGCGAGCGCCTCGTACACCGACCCGGAGGTCCGGTAGTACTCGGCGATCGCCTCCGGCGTCATCTCCCGCAGTTCGGTGACGTCCGCGCCGGCCGAGAACACCGAGTCGCCCCCGGTGAGGACCACCGCACGGCTGGACTTCACCTCGGATGACCCCAGTGCGCTGAGCAGTTCGGCTTCCATGTGCGTGGACAGCGCGTTCCGCTTCTGTTCGCGCCTCAGGGTGACGACGGCGACGTCGCCGTCGCGGCGCACATCGACGGTCCCGGCGTTCTCGGTCGACATCGTGCTACTTCTCCCCGGCCTCGTAGCGGAAGGACAGCAGGTTGTCGAGACCCCGCTTGTTGGCCTCGTTCGCGATGACCAGGCGCTGGATCTCCGACGTGCCCTCCCAGATGCGGTCGACGCGCAGTTCGCGCCACAGCCGCTCGACGGGGTAGTCGCGGATGTAGCCGCGCCCACCGAAGATCTGGACGGCCCGGTCGACCACCCGGTTCGACGCCTCGGAGGCGGCCAGCTTCACGGTCGCGGCCTTGGCATGCAGCGTCTTTCGCAGGTCGGCATCATCAGGATCGGCCTGGTCGAATTCCCACGCCACCTGGTGGGTGAGCGCCCGGTTGGTGGTGATGTCCACGACGGAGTCGGCGATCATGCCCTGGATCAGCTGACGGTTGATCAGCGGCTCGCCGCCCTGCACCCGCTCCCGCGCCCAGTCGACGGCCAGGGTCAGCGCCCGCTCGGCGGCACCGATCGTGCGTGCGCCGATCATCAGCCGCTCCTCCGTGAACCAGTCGCGGGTGAGGTCGTGGCCCTGCCCGATGCCGCCGAGCACGGCGTCGGCTCCGACGCGCACATTCTCGAACGTGAACTCGGGGTGCTCGTAGACGAAGGTGTGCGTGTAGCGGGGGATGTGCTTGATCTTCACACCCGGGGTGTCGACGTCGATCAGGAAGATCGTTGCGGCGTGCTCGGGTTCGACGTTGGCCAGCACGATGAGGTAATCGGCGACGTCACCGACCGTGACGAACCACTTCTCGCCGTTGATGATGTACCCGCCGTTGCCGTCGGGTGTCGCGGTCGTGCTCGCCGCGGAGAAGTCCGAGCCCGCGTTGGCCTCGGAGATCGCGACGGCGTCGCGACGGTCGCCCCGGGCACCGGGAATCAGGTAGCGCTCCCGCTGTTCGGGGGTCGCGTGGGTCAGCGGGTTCGCGGGCCGCCACACCGTGTCCCACAGCGCGTTGGTGAGCTTACCGAGCTCGTCCTGCACGACGGCCTGCTCGAGCACCGTCAGTCCGGCACCGCCGTACTCGACGGGGGTGTTGATCGCCTGCAGACCCGATGCGAGGACGGCCGCCTTGATGGTGGCGTGGGATTCGTCGGAAATTCCGTTGTTTCTTTCGCACTCGTCCTCGAACTGCATGATCGTGTCGGTCAGGGCGCGTGCGCGCTCCTTGAGGTCGGCGAGGCGGGGGCTGTATGCGAATTCCATGATGAAAGAACTTCCTTGTGTCAGTTGATGTTCGATGAGCTGAGGACGATGCGTGCGTCGAGTCCGAGGGCGTGCTTCGGAGTGACGAACAGCGGGTTGATCTCGAGTTCCGCGATCTCGGGGTGCGCGGTGGCCACGGCCGTGACGGCGGCAATGGCGTCCGCGGCCGCGTCGAGGTTGATCGGGGGCCTGCCGCGAACCCCTCGGAGCAGAGCGGACGCCCGCAGATTGTCGAGCAGACCACGGGCGGTCTCCGCATCGACCGGCGCCAGCGCGAAGGCGACGTCGGCGAGGACCTCGGTGAAGATGCCGCCGAGACCCACCATCGCCACGGGACCGAACCGCGGGTCGGTCTGGACGCCCACGATGAGTTCGACTCCCTCACTGAGGTCCGCCATGCTCTCCACGCAGTAGGCGGGCGCGGCGAGCGAGTCGTCCATCCGCGTGAACGCGTCGGTGAGTTGCTGCGCGGTTTCCAAACCCAGTGCCACCCCGCCGGAGTCGGACTTGTGCAGCAACCCCATCGCCTTCAGGACCACGGGGTACCCCACGGTGTCGGCCGCTGCCACCGCCTCGGCGCACGTCCACACCAGTTGCGCGTCCGGGAACTCGACGCCCGCACCGCGGAAGAGTTCGCGGGCGTCCCAGTACGCGTCGCTGGTGACCGGCGCGGCCGGCTCACTCTCCCCGCCCGCAGGATGCTGCGGCGCAGCGGTTTCCGCGATGACCCCGAGCGCACCCGCGGCATCCTCCACCGCCCGGAAGACCGGGACTCCGCTGTCGGCCAGGACCCGGGCCGCGGCGCTGTCGGGATGCATCGTGTGTACGACGACCGGCTTGCCGTGGGTGCGCGCCGTCTCGGCCATCGCACGGGCGGTGTCGACCTCCGCTCGCGCGAGGTTCTCGCCGTAACTTCCGTAGCCGCCGAAGTATCCGGTCAGCAGGACGGAGTCGACGGCCGGACTCTGCAGGATGGTGTCGAGGACCGAGACGAACGAGGTGATGTCCTGTTCCCCGGCGCCGGCGAGGTCGACTGGGTTCGTCACCCCGGCGGACGGCGGCAACAGAGCGCGCAGTGCGCTGCTGATGTCGGCGGTGAACTCCGGCACGGCGAGTCCGGCTGCCTCGACGACGTCGGATGCGACACCCGCGTGCCCGCCGCCGTCCGCGATGACGCCGACCCGGTGCACCTCCGCAGGTCCGTACCCGAGGAGTGTGGCCGCCACGTCCGCCAACTGCCGTGGACTCGATACCCGGTACACCCCGGCGGCCCGGCAGGCCGCGTCGATGACCGCGCTGTCGGATGTCAGCGATCCCGTGTGCGACTGTGCCCCGCGGATGGATGCCTCGCTGCCACCCACCGTCAGCAATAAGACCGGCTTCCCGGCCCGGGATGCCTGGGCGGCGGCGTCGACGAACGCCCGCCCGTCACCGAAGTCCTCGCAGTACACGGCGATGAGATCGGTGTCATCGTGCTCCACGCAGGAGCGGATGAGGTCGGCGGCGCCGAGGTCTGCCTGGTTCCCGAGCGAGGCGAACCGGGAGAACCCGTGCCCGCGGGCCTCGAGGAATTGGCTGAGTTCGAGTGCCATGTTGCCGCTCTGGGAGAGCAGCGCGACCCGTCCGGCCGGAAGCGGGTTCGAGGCCAGCGTCAGCGCGGTGCTCGAGTCCAGCACACCCAGGCAGTTCGGCCCGAGCAGGACGGCTCCGGCCGCCCGCACCCGCTCCACGACCCGATCCTGCACAGCCTTTCCGGCAGCACCGAGTTCGGCGAAACCGGCGGTGACACCGACGATCGCGGTGGCGCCCGCCGCGAGGGCGTCGTCCACGGCCTCCTCGAAACCCTGTGCCGGAACGGTGATGACGACGAGATCGACTCGTTCGTCGAGTTCCGACAGGCTGCGGAGCGAGGGGTGTCCCAGGATGCGCTCACCGCGCCGGTTGACGAGGTGGACCGACCGGCTGCCCTTCATGCGGAGGGCCTGAACGCTGATCCAGTTGCCGTACTTCGTCTCGTCGTTGCTGGCACCGAGGACGGCGACCGACCGGGGGTCGAACAGTGCCGTGAGGTCGCGGTCGGTGATCGTGCTCATCGCGTCTCCTCGACCTTCGGAGCGGGATGGCCCGTACCCCAGGCGTCGGCGCCGCCGTCGATCACCAGCGTGGTGCCGGTGACGTAACTGCCAGCGGGGGAGGCGAGGAATGTGACCACTCCGGAGACGTCCTCGGCCGTACCCAGGCGACCGAGCGGAACCGCGGACGTCCACTGCGCGCGGGCCTCTTCGGTGTAGTTGCCCTCCATGCCCTCCGTCGCGATGGTGCCGGGGGCGATGCAGATCGACCGGATTCCGTACCGGCTCCACTCCAGCGACAGTCCGGAGGCGAGGTTCTCGAGGGCGGCGCGGGCGGAGGTGGCATGGACCATCGATGCGATTCCGCGACGCGGGGAGAACGCCATGAAGAAGATGCATCCCGACCGCTGCGGAATCATCGCGCGAACGGCGACCTCCCGGGTGACCGCCCAGGTGGCGTCGACGGCGAGGCGGTGCACGGCGCGCCATCCCTTGCTGGTGATGTCCTCGGCCGGCGCCGCGAACTGGCCGCCGGCGTTGTTGACGAGGATGTCGATCCGGCCGAACGTGTCGAGCGCGCGGTCGACCAGGTCGGTCACCTGCTCTTCCTCGCGAATGTCGGCGGGCACTGCGAGCACCCGGGCGCCCAGCGCCTCGATCTCGGCGGCGGTCTTTTCGAGGGGCTCGGACCGGCGGCCGCTGATGACGACGTCGGCTCCACACCTCGCCATGTCCAGTGCGATCGCGCGTCCGATCCCGGTGCCTCCACCGGTGATCAGTGCCACCCGCCCGCGATGGACGTCGGGGCGCAGCACCTGCCCGGCGCCTCCACCTGGGTTCTCACATTCCATCGAGCGTTCGCCTCTCGTCGCTGCCGTTCCGACCCGGGGGTCTGACTGATGCATCAGTTATACCGTGACGCAGCCCACAGATGTCAAGAGTTTGCCGAAAACTGACGCGACGTCCGAATGTTCCCCGTGCTTGTTGAGGCTATTTTAGCTGCGGTTATGCCTGAGAACGTCCGACTCCGGCCCCTTCCGCCCAAGCAGCGCGGCGTCTGACTGATGCGTCAGTTTTAGGCGTATGATTTGATGGATCAGTCAGATGACTATCGAAGGAGGGACAGTGACCGCTCAACTCACCGAGGACGCGCGCCGAACGGCGATACTCGACGCCGCGGCTCAGCTGATCGCCGAGCGCGGATACCACTCGGTCCGTATCTCCGACATCGCACAGGTCGTCGGCACCAGCACCGGAGCGGTGCACTACTACTTCCCCGGCAAGAGCGACGTCCTGACGGCGGCCCTCCGCCACGCCATCGACAACGCATTCGACCGGCAGAGCCGCGAACTCAAAGCGATCGACAACGCCCACGAGCGGCTGCTCCGCCTGATCGACATGCAGTTGCCCCGCGTCGGGCCGCTGCGCGACGAGTGGTCCATCTGGCTGCAGTTCTGGGCCGAGGCCACGCTGCGACCCGAACTCCGCCCGTTCCACAACACCTACTACGCGCGCTGGCACGAAACCGTCGTCAAGATCGTCCGGCGCGGACAACGCCAGGAGATCTTCCGCACCGACGTCGACCCGGAGACCATCGCGCAGCGGCTGACCGCGCTCACCGACGGGACCGCCATCCAGGTGCTCACCGGCGCACCGAACATGACCGTCGCCGCCATGAAAGAGGTTCTCGTGCAGTTCGTTCACGACGAACTCGTCGCGCCGCGGACATGGTGACCCGACCACCGCGGACCGCTCGACGCGTTCGAGTCCATGGGCGATAGCACCACCCGCGGCCGCAGTGCCGTCGCCTGGGGATGCGGTGCGGCCTCCGCGGTCGCCTACGGACTCACCCCGACGTTCGCCGCGATCGGCTACGCCGGTGGAGTGTCGCCGGCCGTCCTCGTCTGCCTCCGCAGCCTCGTCGGTGCCGCACTCCTGCTACTCCTGGCCTGGTCCACCGGAAGACTGACGGGCGTGACCTGGAAGTCCGCTGTCGGGCTGTGCGTCGTCTGCGGCCCACTGTTCGGAATCCAGCTTCTGTGTTTCTTTGCGGCAGTGCGGGTTACCGGTGCCCAGATCGCGGTCGTGATCGTCCACATCTACCCACTGTTCGTGATGGCACTGGTCTGGGTGCTCACCCGGAACAGGATCCACCGCGGTCAGTTGGTGCTGGCCCTCGCGATGTCCGGCGGCATCGCGCTCGTCGCAGGCGCGGGCGGCTCCGCCGTCGCCCTGAACGGGGCGATACTCGCCCTCCTCAGCGCCGCCGGGTACGCCGTGTATCTGGTGGTCGGGGAACGATGGGTGCACCAGGTCAGCCCCGTCGCCGCCGGCGGACTGGCGTCACTCGGCGCCGGAATCGCCACCGGCACGATCGCCGTCGTCGACGGACAGTCCTGGACGTTCGCACCCAGCGGGTGGGGGTCCATTCTGTTCCAGGGGCTCCTGCTGATGCCCATCGGGATCGGCTGCTCCTTCATCGCGGTGCGCGCGCTCGGCTCGGCCTCGGTCAGCCTCCTCGGACTGCTCGAACCGGTGGTCGGGGTGCTGGCCGCACAGATTCTGCTGGGCGAGCAACTGTCGCCGGTGCAGTGGGCGGGAATGGCCGTCGTCCTGATCGCGTCCGCAGCACTGCCGTGGATGCGGGAGAAGCGTCCCCGTCACGTCGATCGGTCACCGGCCCTCCACGACGCCGAGAGTCGATAGCGACTACTGGTCCGGAGCGAGACCCACAGCCCTCTTCATCGCCTCGAAAGCGTTGTCGGCGTCGGTATTGGGCCCGACGATCAAGATGTCGAGGCGACGTCCGTCGGTACCGAAGACGTACATGATGTCGGTCGGCTGATCCGGATCCGGGCCGGACACCTCGATGCCGTCCCGCCGGTCGATGCCGCGTTGCGAGATGCTCAGCGAGTTCCAATCGAAGGCGACGCGTTCGGTCGTTCCCACTCGATCCGTCAACGCGCTGATCAGGTCGTGCAGTTCGGTGGTCAGATTGGTGGTTCGGGGCCACCACGCCCCGTCGACGCCCTCCGACACCTCGCCGCGAGCGCGCAGGAGCAGCCTCGGGGTCCGGGTGGGTGCGTCGAAAGGCTGCCCACCGTCGGCCGGCCGAGAAAGTCCCAGCCCACGACCGGAATGCGTGATGTTGTCGTCGTGCGTCATCGTTCACGTCCCTTCGCGCTCGCAGTGCGGTCGAAGCCATCCCTGATGCCCGACATCAGCAACTCGTCGGCGGTCAGGGCACTGTTGGGGTTGGCGGCCGTATGCATCGTCGAGTCGGCATAGCGGGCATCGGCCTCGGGAGGCACCACCAGGAGCGTCAACCTCGTCCGCTTCAGACCGCTCACGTACAGGGTGTTGAGCGGCTGGTACTCGTAACCGTCGAGATGCACCGATCGTCCCGCGACCATGACCCGGCGCGGCGCAGGAAGCCAGGCCTTGAGGTCGTACACGACTCGATCGACCACACCCATCCGAACCGCCACCAGCGCAACCAGATCCGCAATCTCCACGGTCAGGTCACGGGACCGGGGCCACCAGGCGCCGTCCACCGTGCCGGCACCGGGCGCCTCCGGCTTCAACCGAAGCCGCGGCGACTGCGCCGGGCCGCCACGACTATGGGCGCCGTGAAGACGACCGGGAAAGTTGCGATCCTGTTGTAGCGTCATGACGACGCTCCCGCCTCGGCCGCAAAGCGGCCGATATCTCTGTCGGCGGCGACGCGATCTCGGGCGTTCGCGTACGAAGTGCCGCCGATACCCTCACCCTACGCGCAGGGGGTACGGCGATCGGCTACGCCGACCACTCGACCAACGGCGGACGCACCGCCGCGCACAGCGGATTTCCCCGGGCGTCGGTGAGCCCGAGACGCGCCGTGATGCGACCGGCAGCCGACGCCGCGTCCGCAGTCGCCGGATCCACCGCGTCCCACATCAACTTCGCCCGGCGGAACATGTCGAATCGGCCGTCGGCATCGAGCGTCCCCCACGACAGGTAGACGAACCGCGCGCCCGGCCGGCCCTGCACGTACGGTCCGGTGATGTCGAGACCCGTCGGCGTCGGGGTCGCCGTGCAGTCGAGAACCCAGCGCGCCGCGGTCGCGTCTCCCGACTGCAGACCGAGTAGGTCGTCGTGTGCACCGCGGCGTTGCACCGCCACGTGGATGTTGTCGTAGCCGGGGAAATTGGCTCCCGGCGGGCACGCCGATCCGGGAAGGTCGGTTGCCTCGATCACGAGTTGCACCCATGTATCAAACCACCCGTGAGTACTTGTTAACCGCCGGTGGTTAATAAGTACTCACGGGTGCGTCAGCGCACTATGTTGACCATCTTGCCGGGAACGACGATCACCTTGCGGGGATCCTGGCCGTCGAGGAGCGCCACGATCTTGTCGTCGGCCAGCGCGATCTTCTCGATCTCCTCGCGCGGGGCGTCGGCGGCGACGGTCACGCGGCTGCGGACCTTGCCGTTGACCTGGATCGGGTACTCGACGGTGTCTTCCACCAGCCACTTCTCCTCGGCCACCGGGAACGGTCCGTGGGCCAGGGACTTCTCGTGCCCGAGCCGCGACCACAACTCCTCCGCGAGGTGCGGGGCCAGCGGTGCCAGCATCAGCACAAGCGGCTCCACCACCGAGCGGGGGGCACCGCCGGGGTACGCCTTGGTGAGGTGGTTGGTGTACTCGATCAGCTTGGCTGCCGCCGTGTTGTCGCGCAGCGCCGTGTAGTCCTCGCTCACACCGGCGATCGCCTTGTTCAGCGCGCGCAGCGTGTCCTCCGTCGGGGCGTCGTCGGTGACGCGCACTGCACCGGACTCCTCGTCGACGACCACACGCCACGCACGCTGCAGGAAGCGCTGCGCACCGACGACGTCCTTGGTCGCCCACGGGCGGGACGTGTCCAGCGGACCCATCGACATCTCGTACACGCGGAGCGTGTCGGCGCCGTACTCCTCGCAGATCTCGTCCGGCGACACGGAGTTCTTGAGGCTCTTGCCCATCTTCCCGTACTCGCGGTTGACCTCGATGCCCTGGTGGAAGAACTTGCCGTCCTTCTCCTCCACCTCGTCCGCGGGTACGTACACGCCGCGCGCATCGGTGTACGCGTACGCCTGGATGTAGCCCTGGTTGTACAGGCGGCGGTACGGCTCGCTCGAGGTGACGTAGCCGAGGTCGAACAGCACCTTGTGCCAGAACCGCGAGTACAGCAGGTGCAGCACCGCATGCTCGACACCGCCGACGTACAGGTCGACGCCGCCGGGATCGTTGGGTCCGTGGAGCTCCGGGCGCGGACCCGTCCAGTACCGCTCGTTCTCCTTGTCGCAGAACACGTCCGGGTTGGTGGGATCGATGTACCGCAGCTGGTACCAGGAGCTGCCGGCCCACTGCGGCATCACGTTGGTGTCGCGGCGGTACGTCTGCAGTCCGTCACCGAGGTCGAGTTCGACGTTGACCCAGTCGACGGCCTTGGCCAGCGGGGGAGAGGGCTCCGAGGACGCGTCGTCCGGATCGAACGACACGGGTGCGTAGTCCTCGACCTCCGGGAGCTCCACCGGCAGAGACGATTCCGGCAGGGCGTGCGCGTTGCCCTCGGCGTCGTACACGATCGGGAACGGCTCGCCCCAGTACCGCTGGCGGGCGAACAGCCAGTCGCGCAGTTTGTACTGGATGGTGCCCTTGCCGGTGCCGTCCGCTTCCAGACGGTCGGTGATCGCCTTCTTGGCGTCGGCGACGCTCATCCCGTTCAGGAAATCGGAGTTCACGATCGTGCCGTCGCCGGTGTACGCGTCCTTGGTGAGGTCGCCGCCGGAGATCACCTCGACGATGTCGAGACCGAACTCGGTCGCGAACTCGTAGTCGCGGTGGTCGTGACCCGGGACAGCCATGATGGCGCCCGTGCCGTAGCCGGTGAGGACGTAGTCGGCGATGAACACCGGCAGCTCGAGCCCGTTCACCGGGTTCACGGCGTAGGTGCCGAGGAAGACACCCGTCTTCTCCTTGTACTCCTGACGCTCGAGATCCGACTTCGACGCGATCGACTTCCGGTACGCCGCAACCGCTTCGGCGGGAGTCGCGGCACCGCCGGTCCAGCGCGAATCGACGCCCTCGGGCCACTGGGCCGCAACGATGTCGTCCACCAGTTCGTGTTCCGGCGCCAGCGTCACGTACGTCGCGCCGAACAGCGTGTCCGGACGCGTCGTGAACACCTCGATCTCATGACCGTCCGCCTGGAACTTCACCTGCGCACCGTGCGAGCGCCCGATCCAGTTGCGCTGCATGGTCTTGACCTTCTCGGGCCAGTCCAGGTACTCCAGGTCGTCCACCAGACGGTCCGAGTACGCGGTGATGCGCATCATCCACTGCTGCAGGTGCTTACGGAACACGGGGAAGTTGCCGCGGTCGCTGCGACCGTCCGCGGTGACCTCTTCGTTCGCCAGCACCGTGCCCAGACCGGGGCACCAGTTGACCATCGAATCGGAGTGGTAGACGAGGCGGTAGGAGTCGAGGACGGCCTCCTTCTCGGACACGGACAGCGACGCCCAGTCCCGTCCGTCCTCCAGCGACCGCACGCCCGACACGAACTCGGCCTCGAGCTCCGAGATCCGCCGGGCCTTGCCCGCCTCCTTGTCGAACCACGCGTCGTGGATCTGCAGGAAGATCCACTGCGTCCAGTGGTAGAAGTCGGTGTCGGTGGTCGCGAATGTGCGGCGTTCGTCGTGGCCGAGCCCGAGGCGGCGCAGCTGCCGCTTCATGTTGACGATGTTGGCCTCGGTGGTGGTCCGCGGGTGCGTACCCGTCTGCACCGCGTACTGCTCGGCAGGCAGACCGAACGCGTCGTAGCCGAGGGTGTGCAGCACGTTGTGGCCCTGCATGCGGTGATAGCGGGCGAACACGTCGGTGGCGATGTAGCCGAGCGGGTGACCCACGTGCAGACCCGTCCCCGACGGGTACGGGAACATGTCCTGCACGAACAACTTGTCCGCGGGAACGTCGCCGGCGAGGGGACCGACCGGGTTGGGCGCGTTGAACGTGCCCTCCTCGCTCCACCGGTCCTGCCAGCGCTGCTCGATCTGGCCGGCGAGCTCCGCGGTGTAGCGGTGCTGCGGGGTCGCGTCGGACGGGTTGGCGGGCTGCACGTGCTCGGTCACTGTGGTCGCTATCTACTTGGCTGACATTCTGAATTAGGGGGATACCGTCAACCAGGGTAGAGCCTCACCCCACCCGGGCTCACCTGCGCGTCCGGGTCCGCCGTATCCTGGTCTCGTGTTGATTGCCTCCGCCGTGCTGTTCGTGCTCGCCGTCGCTGTCTCCGGTGTCGCCGTTGCAGGCCTCGCCGAGCGCCTTCCGCGCAACCGGTGGGCGGGTGTCCGCACCCCCGAGACGATGCGCGACGATCAGACGTTTGCGCTGGCCAACAAGGTCGCAGGGCCCACCCTGCTCGCCGCGGCCGGGCTCCTCGTCATCGGCGGAATCGCCGCAATCCTGATCGGCGGAGTCTTCGGAATCGGTGCCGTCCTCGTCAGCGTCGTGGCCGCCGCTCTCACCGCGGCGACGGGCGGATCGCTCGGTGCCCGTGCCGCCGCGGCGGTGCCCGCCGCCGACACCGGCGGGTGCGGCAGTTCCTGCGGTGCGTGCTCGCTGAAGGGCGCCTGCCAGCCGTCCTGACCGGCTGCCGACGGCCCGTCCATTGAAGTCCTCGCGCGTCGTCGACCCCGCAGGCGCAGTGTTCGGTCTCCTGCTGCCGGTCGTCGCCGCCCTGTTCGGGGTGATCCTGACGAAGGTCTGGGAACCGCGGCTTCCGGTGGAGATCGCCACCCACTGGACCACCACCTCGCCCGACGGCTTCTCCACCCCGATGTCCAGTGCCTGGACCTTTGCCCTGGTGGCAGTCCTGTTCGGTGGCGGATGTGCCGCGATCGCCGCACTGGCCCAGGCGATGCTGATGATGCGCCGCACGATGCTCGTCGTCGGACTGTCCGTGGTCGGCCTGATCCTGACCGTGCAGGTGGTGCTGCTCTACGTCCAACTCGATGTCACCGACGTCTCGAGTACCGAACTTCCGTTGTGGTCGCTCGGCGTCGGCGTCGTGATCGGCGCGATTGTCGGCCTGCTCGGCGCCGCCCTGCTGCGCGACTATCGGCCCCGGGTGTCCGCCACCAGTCCTCCCGACCCCCGGTTGCCGCGCGCCGACGACCCGGCGACGGTCGCGGACACGGTCGGTTTCGGCACCGTCGGCTCGCTGGTGCTGCTCCTGCTGCTCGGTGTCGCGCCCGCTGTCGCCGTCTGCCTGCTCGTCGACGGGTGGTGGCCGCTCGCGGTGTTCTTTCCCGTCGGGCTGCTGATCGTGAGCCTGCTCCGCTTCCGGGTGATCGTCGATCCGTCCGGCATCCGGGTGGTGAACATGGGCATGACCGCCCTGCAGTACGGCGTCGACGAGATCGAGGGCGCCCGCGTCGACGTGATCAAGCCGTTCGACGACTTCGGCGGCTGGGGACTCAAGGTGAAGGGCCGACGGAACTACGGCGTCGTGACGAGGACCGGTCCCGCCGTGATCGTCACGACCGCGTGCGGCGACCGGCTGACCGTCACCAGCGCACGGGCCGAAGAGCTGGCCGGTGCGCTCAACACGTTCGCCGACAGGCGGCTCCGCCACCCGTGAGTGGCCCGGGAGTGCAGGGACTCGCTAACCACTCACGGGCGGGAGGCCTGGTGCACCGCGTCGAGCACGCGGTCGAGGTAGCCGAGGGCGGCCCGGACCGCGGCGTCCTCGTCGCGGGCGGCGATCGCGTCGATGACGGCGCGATGGTCGTCGGTGGTCAGCGACGGGGGGTGGACGCCTTCGGTGAAGTCGTAGGTGGCGCGGGTGGGTTCGAGGATCCCGGCGAACAGGTCGGACAGCACCGGATTGTGCGCGGCCTCCACGACCCCGAGGTGGAACGCGAGGTCGGCGTCCGCGAATCGGGACGGCTGATCCGTCGTTCGCTGCCGCTCGTCCAGTAGCGCGGACAGGGACCGCAGGTCGTCGTCGGTGCGGCGACCGCACGCGAGCCGGACGGCCTCCGTCTCGAGCGCCCGCCGGACCTCGAAGACGTTCAGCATCTCGGCGACCGCGACCTGCCGCCCGAGCAGCCCGCCGATGTCGGTGCGGGCCCGCACGAACGTCCCGGACCCGCGCCGGATCTCGAGGATGCCCGTCGACGTCAGGGTCTTGATGGCCTCGCGCACGGTGTTGCGCCCGACCCCGAGCAGCGTCATCAGCTCGGGTTCCGTCGGGATGCGCTCGCCCACCGTCCAGTCGCCCTGGGCGATCCGGCCACGCATCCAGTCCAGGGACTGCTGATACGCGGATTCGCGCCGAACCACTGTCATGTACTCATCCTCACACCTCGCCGGCTCGCGACTCACGACCGGCCCGCCTAAACTACGTAGGACGTCCTATGTATTCGGACAGCCCGAGGAGGCGACCCCACACGTCCACGTCAACCGCTCACGCCGACACCGTCCCGACCTCCACCGCCCGCACCACCAGCCGCCACTTCCACGGCCTGAACTACCTCCTCGTCGTGCTGCTCCTCGGCGCCAACATCCCCACGGCGCTGTACTCGCTCTACCGCCACGAGTTCGGATTCACTCCGCTGGTCCAAACGCTGATATTCGCCGTCTACGTCGCCGGACTGCTTCCCTCGCTGCTGTTCTTCGGCCCGCTGTCCGACGCACTCGGACGCCGTTTCGTGTTGCTGGCCGCCATCTCCTTCAGCCTGCTGGGCGCCGTGGTCCTCGCGTTCGCCGACTCGACCATCTGGCTGTTCTTCGGCCGAATCGCCCAGGGCATCGCCGTCGGTGCGTGTTCGGCCGCCGGGTCCGCCGCCCTCATCGAGCACGAACCGGCCCGGAACCTCCGCCGCGCAGGTCTCGCCGCCACCCTCACCACCGCGCTCGGTGCGTCGCTGGGCCCGCTGTTCGGCGGGGCCGCCGCGCAGTATCTCCCGCACGCCCTGGTCCTGCCGTACGTGCTGTTCGCGCTGGCGCTGCTGCCCGCGCTGATCATGGTGCTGCTGCTCCCCGCACCCACCGGCGGGCAGTCCCACCCCACCCAGTTGTTCCAGGTCCCGCACGTCCCCGCACCCATCCGCCAGGTGTTCTGGCTGTCCTCCCTCGGTGTCGCACTGGCGTGGGGCGCCGTCGGCCTGTTCCAGTCGGTGGTCCCGACGTGGATCATCGGCCTGCTCGGCGTGGACAACCTCGTGGTCGCCGGCGGTGCCGCCGCACTGGTCATGATCTGCTCGGTGACAGCGCAACTCGTGGCCAACCGGCTCGGAACCGTGCTCTGCCGAACCCTGGGCATCGGTGCCGTCGGTGCAGGCATGATCGGGTTGCTCGTCGTCGACTTCGTGCCGTCCAAAACCCTGCTGTGCGTCGTGACCGTCATCGTCGGTGTGGGGCACGGACTCTCGTTCGCCGGAGCGATGCGCGCGGTGGGTGCCGCCGCCGCGGAGCACGCCCCCGACGCCCAGGGCGGGACGCTCGCCGCGTTCTTCACCGTCGGCTACATCGGTCTCGCCGTGCCGTCCATCTGCGCGGGCATCGCCATCACCGTCCAGGGCATGCACGTGGCCATCATCGAACTGGCGATCATCGGCGCCGTCCTGTGCGGCGTCCTCGCGGTGCTGAGCGTCCGCACGAAGGGTCGTGACCACGCCGTTCTACCCTTGACGGCTTGAAATTTCTCAGCCGGTTCCACCTCGACGAGTTCGTCCTCGGCATCGTCGCCGTGGCGATCCTGGGGAGTGTTTTCCCGTGTCGGGGACCGGTCAGACCGTGCTCGAGTGGGCCACCCGGATCGCGATCGGCGTCCTGTTCCTGCTGTACGGCGCGCGGCTGTCGCCGCAGGAGGCGCTGAAGGGACTGAAGCACTGGCGGCTGCATTCCGTCGTGTTCGCCGCGACGTTCGTGCTCTTCCCGCTGATCCAGAAGTATTCGAGGCGCAGCCGCGAGGAGTCGGCCAGTACTGTGGCATGAGAGATGTGAAATGCCGATGCCCGAGCCACTTCGTCACTGCGAGTTCCGCTTCTACGAGGAGCTGAACGACTTTCTGCCGCCGGTACGGCGCAAGCACACGTTCGAGCACGAATTCGACGGCACCCCGTCGGTGAAGGACCGGATCGAGGCGCTGGGCGTCCCGCACACCGAGGTGGATCTGATCCTCGTCGACGAAGTGTCGGTCGATTTCGCGCACCTGCTGCGCGGCGGCGAACGGGTCGCCGTGTACCCGATGTTCGAACGACTCGAGCTGACCGGAGTCACGAAACTGCGTCCCCGACCGCTGCGCGACCCGACGTTCGTGCTCGACGTGCATCTCGGCCGACTCGCCCGCTACCTCCGCCTGCTGGGATTCGACACCCGCTACCGCAACGACTTCGCCGACCCGGAACTGGTGGACATCTCCCTGTCCGAGCATCGCATCGTCCTGACCCGGGACACCGGCCTACTCAAGAGGTCGGCGCTCACCCACGGCGCGTTCCTGCACGAAACGGACCCACGCAGGCAGTTGCGGGAAGTGCTGGACCGCTTCGACCTTCGGTCGCGAATCTCACCGTTCACGCGGTGCGCGCGGTGCAACGGCCTTCTCGCGCCCGTTCCCCGTGCCGAGGCGCTCGCCGAGGCACCACCGGGCGTCGCGGGCAACGAACACGAGTTCAGTCGGTGCCGGGACTGTGCGCAGCTGTACTGGCCGGGCAGCCATCTTCCGAAGCTGCGCCGACGCCTGTCGGAGGTCGGGGTGACGCTCGAGGTGGATTCTCAGGATGCGTGACGCAGCTGCTCGGCGAACTCCGCCGAGCACACGCAGTCGCCGAATTCGTCGCAGTCGATGATCAGTGCGTGCCGGACCTCGGACAACTCGACGCACGACTCGTCCGTGCACTCTGCTCCGTAGAGCGCGTGCACGATCAGTGTTCCGTGACAGGTGTCGATCACGTGTGCTGTCCTCCTCACTTCGTTCCCCACCTCTGTTGATACCACCCGTCCCCGACAGTCCAGGGACGTGCGCGGGGTGTGTCGGCTAGTTGCGCTCGACGTCGATCGGGTGAGTGGCGAGCAGGGCGAGGGGGAGCGGCTGCCGGCGCAGCACCTGCGCCCACACGTCGACCCGGGCGGGAGCGACCACGTCCGACGCGAGCGCCGAGATCACGATCCAGTCGTCGCGCTGGAGTTCGGAGTCGAGCTGGCCGTACGTCCAGCCGGAGTAGCCGGCGAAGATCCGGACACCCTCCACCAGCGGGGCGATGACCTCGGGGTCGGAGTCGAGATCCACCATCACCACGCGGCCGTGGACCCGGCGCAGACCCGCGACACCGTCGGCCTGCGCACCGGTGCGCAGTGTCGCCAGGCACAGTGCGGCGTCCCGTTTGACGGGGCCGCCGACGTACAGCGCGGAGGGGCGCGCGGCGAGCGGCGCCCACTGTGGCAGCACGTCGTGCACCGCGGTTTCGCTGGGACGGTTGATGACCACGCCGAGGCTGCCGGCGTCGTTGTGCTCGATCACATAGATCACGGTGCGACGGAATGCGGGTTCGACGAGATCTGTGGACGAGACCAACAGGCTGCCGGGCCGGACCACCGGTTCCGTCGACGCCGTTCGATCTTCGGGTTCTTCTGCGTGCGCCACCTGAACATCATCCCACCGCGGCGGACGCGATGTGACGGAGGACGCGACGTGCGTCCGGTTCGCCGCTTTACGCCGCGGGCAGCCCCGCCGTCTCGGCCAGAACCGCGAGGTGGTGCTCGAACAGTGCCCCCGGTGTGGTGAACGTGTCGGCGCCGTACTGCCCGAACACCTCGAAGTTGACCGCCCCGAACAGCGCCGACCAGACCAGGACGCCGCGGGCGAGCAGAGGGTCGGGGGTGGTGAGTCCGAGTTCGGCGCGGATGCGGTCGAGGTCTGCCGCGAGCTCGTCGTCGATGGGCGCCGCGGCGGCCGCCTCGAGCCTGCCCACCCGGAACGCATTGTCGAAGATCCCGACGAGTGCGTAGATCACCCGCGTCCCCGGAGTCGTGGTCTGCTCGCCGGGCGCGTGGTAGCCGGGAACCGGGCTGCCGAACAGCAATCCGTAGCGGGCGGGCTCACGCAGCGCCCACTCGCGCACCGCCCGGCCGAGTGCCAGGAACTGTTCCCGCGGTTCGGCGGCGGACGCGACGGCTGCCTCCGCGGCGTCGCCGAGTTCGTTGTATCCGTCGACGACGAGCAGCGTCAGCAGTTCGTCGCGGCTCTTGACGTACCGGTAGACGGCAGAGGACACGACGCCGAGGTCCCGCGCGACGGCCCGCAGCGACAAGGCCGCGGCGCCGACCGCGGCCAGCTGTTCGCGTCCGATCCTCGTGATGTCCTGCAACGTCTGTTCGCGGGCGCGCTCCCGTGGTGTTCCTGGCATGGGGTCCAGACTGGCAATTTCAGAGAGCGGTGTCAACAAAGGAGAGCAGTGCTCTTGACAATGAGGTCGAGGGGGAGCATTCTCGAATCAGACAGAGAGCAGTGCTCTCGAATCGTCGAAATCGACTCACACAGCAGGAGCGGACATGTCGAACATCGAGATCGTCACCGGAGCAGGACCCGTCGGCTGGACCGTCGCCCTGCAACTCGCCGAGCAAGGGCGCCAGGTGCGGGTCCTCACGCGGTCGGGCAGCGGCCCGGACCATCCCCTGATCGAGCGGCGGAAGGTCGACGTCTCCGACGCCGACGCACTGCGTGAGGCATTCGACGGAGCAGTCGCCGTCTACCACTGCATCCACGCCGCCTACAGCGCGGACGCGTGGGAGCGCGAACTCCCCGCCGCCGAGCAGACCGTGCTCGAGGCCGCAGGCCGCGTCGGCGCCGTCGTAGTGTTCCCCGAGAGCCTCTACTCCTACGACACGTCGCACCAGCCGATGACCGAGCACACGCCGCGGTCGGCCGACTCCGGCAAACGCGGCATCCGGACCCGGTTGCTGAAGGCCCGCGCCGAGTCCTCGACCCCCACCGTGAGCGTCGTCGCGTCCGACTTCTTCGGACCGCAGGTGCTGAACGCGCACGCCGGCGAGCGCATGGTGCCCGTCGTCCTCGCGGGCAAGACGATGCGCGTCCTCGGTTCCGCCGACCTGCCCCACTCGTTCACGTACGTTCCCGACTTCGCGGCCGCGATGATCGTCGCCGCCCACGACCCCGCCCTGTGGAACTCGGTGCTGCACGCACCGACGGTCCCGGCCGTCACCCAGCGGCAGATGGTCGAGGCCTATGCGAAGGCCGCCGGGGTTCCCGCCCCGAAGGTGAGCACCCTGCCCGGCTGGGTGATCCGCGGCGGCGGGCTCGTGCACCAGGGGAGCCGCGAACTGGCCGAAATGCTGTACCAGTTCGAGGAGCCGTTCGTGATGGACTCGTCCGAGAGCGAGGCCCGGCTCGGGCTGACCCCGACCCCGCTGGACCGTGCCGCCGAGGAGACCGTCCGGTGGTGGCAGGACAGGTCGGTCGCGGCCGCCGGATAGGGTCCTGTGAATGGCGAAACAGCTCGGCAACCGGCGCGAGGCGTGGCGCAGAACGGCGTACACCCTCCGGCGGTCGCCCGGGCTGGCCCGCCTCGCGACGGTGCGATTCGCCAGTCAGCTGGGCGACGGCATGTTCCAGACGGCACTCGGCGGCGCGATTCTGTTCAACCCGGAGCGCGCAACGGATCCCGTCACGATCGCCGCCGGTTTCGCGGTACTGCTGCTCCCGTACTCGGTGATCGGACCGTACGCGGGCGCGCTCCTCGACCGCTGGGACCGCCGCGCCGTGCTGCTGTGGGCGAATGTTCTGCGCGGACTGCTGATTCTGCTGACCGCCGTGTTGCTGGAGACCGGGACCGGTGAGTCCGCGCTGCTCCTCCTCGCCCTCGCCGCCATCGGCGTGAGCCGGTTCGTTCTCGCGGGAGTCTCGGCGGCGCTGCCGCGAGTGGTGCACCGGTCCTGGCTCGTGGCCACCAATTCGGTGCTCGCCACCGCCGGCTCCGTCGTCGCCGCACTCGGAGCCGCGACGTCCGTCGCCATCATCTCCCTCGTGGGCGCCGGCGACCGCGGCTCGGGAATCGCCGTCGCGGCAGCCGCCTGCGGTTCCGCGGTGGCCGCGTTCGCGGCGTCGCGCTTCCACCATCGGCTGCTCGGCCCGCACGCCGACGAGAAACCCGAATACGGGGCGGTCCGCGCCGTCGCGGCCGGACTGCGCAACGGGGCGGTCGCCGTGTGGCAGTCACCGGGCGTCACGACGGCGATGATCGGAATAGGCACGCACCGGATCGTTTTCGGTGTCAACACGCTGATCATGGTTCTGGTGCTCCGCGACACCGCCACCGTCAGCGCCCTGCCCGGAGGTCTGGCCGGTTTCGGTGTCGCGGTCGGCGCCACCGCCGCGGGCATGCTGCTGGCGGCGATCTCGACGCCGTTCCTGATTCCGCGAGTCGGACGGTCCCGCACCATCGTCGGCGGCCTGATCCTCGCCCTCGTCGTGCAGTGCACGCTCGTCGCGACGCTCACGCAGGCGTCGCTGCTGTGCGGTGCGCTCCTACTCGGATTCGCCGGGCAGTCCATCAAACTCACCGGTGACGCGGCAATGCAGATCGAGATCGAGGACGACCGCCGCGGACAGGTGTTCGCCCTGCAGGACACGGTGTTCAACGTGGCCTTCATCGCGTCGATCGCCGTAGCCTCCCTCGTGATCGCCCCCGACGGCCGGTCACTCGGGCTGGTGCTGGCGGGTGGTGCGGTCTACGGACTCGGACTGCTCGGCGTCCTGTTCAACTCCCGACGCGAACCCGCCTGACAACCGAGCTATTTCGACCCCGGCATCGGCACGTTCTGCAGCCGCACCTGACCGCGGGCCACCTCCTTGCCGGTGTCGGTCGCGGTGATCACCACCGACCACAACTGCTGCACCCGACCCTGCTGGATGGGCACCGCGACCACGTCGACCCGTCCCTCGGTGCGGGCCCGCAGGAAGTCGGTTCCGTTGTGCACACCCACCGCGAACTCACCACGGTCGGCGACGGCAGTGCTCGCACCGATGCTCGCGGCCGATTCGACCGCCGTCGTGTAGACGCCGCCGTGCACGACTCCCCACGGTGTGTGGTGGTCGGCGGACAGGTCGATGTGGCCGACGACCTTGGTCCCCGACACCTCGTCGAGTTCCAGGCCGGCAGCGGCGACGAAGGCGCTCGCCGCCTCCCGGGTCAGATCGGTCATGATGCGTTCTCCTCGTCGAACACTCGGTTAGTTTGAAATCCCAACCCACTGTGCCCGGCTTCGGCACCGACGTCAATGGTCCGGTAGTACCGGTTCCACCTACGCCCGATGAAATTCACCTGTGCGACAGTGAGACCGCACTGTGACCGGACGGGCCGGGCTCGTGCGCCGAGGATGCCGTCGCCGGGTGTTATCTTCAACCCGAACGTGCAGGTCGGTCCACCGTTACTCCGACCACCGATCTGGAGGGGTCCCGTGGTCGAGAAGTCATGGTCTGTGGCCGGAGTGCCGCTGTGCGTCGCGGCCGTCGTGGCCGCGACGATCGGCTTCACCGCCGCCCCCGCCGCGGCCGAGACCACTCCGTGGCTGCCGGTGAATGCCTGCGGCGAGACCGGGTTCAACCCGGCAAAGGAGCCTCCGAGTCCGGGCGGCGGCCCACTGCTGCCGCCCCTTCCCCCGACCGTGAGCATCCCGATTCCGTACCCCGACTTCGTGCCGGTGCCGGTCCCCGGACCGACCGCCGACCAGACGCGTGTCGCCCAGGACCTTCCCGCCGACCCGTGTGCGGACCCGTGCCCCGACCTCACCGATCCGGTCGACGAACCGGAGACCGAGCCCGGGTCCTCGGGTTCTGCAGGCTCTTCCGGTTCCGCGGGGTCGTCGGGTTCTGCGGGGTCGTCGGGCTCGAGTGCGCTGACCATCCCGAAGATCTCGATCGATCCGCGTCCCGAGACCATTCCCATCCCCGTTCCCGGCGGCCCCGGACCCGACCCGCAGCCGGCGCCTCCCGTCGAGATCAACCCCGCCGAACGTGGTTCCCTCACCGCACCCGTGGCGAAGCCGGAGGTCGGCGACGTCCGGTTGGTGTCGCAGCTGACGGGCCGCGGTTCGGAGAACCGCACGGACAAGCGCTGGCAGGTCGACGGCACCGACCTCGGCATCACCTGGGAGACGAAACCCGGTGAGGTCGCGGTCGCGTTCGGCGACACGTTCGGCAAGGACTGGGCTCCGCCCGGCGCGTTCGGCGAGGACTGGCGGAGCAACGTTCTCGGCCACAGCACCGACACCGACCTGTCCGACGGCATGACCATCGACAGCATGGTCCAGGACAGCCGGTGCCATGCCGCCGAGATCATCGACAGCAGGCACATCAACAACTTCGAGACCACCACCATCCCCACGTCGGGGTTTGCGATCGGTGACCGTCAGTACCTGAGCTACATGTCGGTGAAGCGCTGGAGCATGGTCCCCGGCATGTGGTACACGAACTACGGCGGCATCGCGTACTCCGACGACAACGGGCAGACCTGGACCAAGGACCAGCACGCCAAGTGGGACAACATCTTCGGCGCCCGATTCCAGGTTTCCGCGATGGTGCCGCAGGGCGACTACGTGTACATGTTCGGCACCCCCAACGGGCGGATCGGCACCATCGGCCTGGCCCGGGTGCCGGTCGATCAGGTCCTCAACACCACGTCGTACCAGTACTGGTCGGACGGCACGTGGACCCCCGTGTCCCAGCACCTCGCGACCCCCATCGTCGGTGGGGTGGCCAGCGAACTGTCCGTCCGCTACGACGCGGCCGCGGGCACCTGGCTGATGAGCTACCTCGAGCCCGTCGGCGGCTCGATCATCCTGCGGCGGTCGTCGAGCCCGCAGGGTGTGTGGTCGGACGGCGCGACGCTCGTCGACACGGCCGACTACCCGATGGCGTACGGCGGCTTCATGCATCCGTGGTCGACGGACAAGGATCTGTATTTCACGATCTCGGAGTGGGACAGCTACAACGTCTACCTGATGCACGCGTCCCTGCACCCGTGAGTACTTGTCAACCGCCCGTGGTTAACAAGTACGCACGGCATGGAGGGCGACCTCGGTGGCCTTGACGACGAAGAACACATCCAGCCCCGGCACCAGATCGAGTTCCGCGACGGACGCCGCCGTCACATCGGCGCTGAGTTCGAACCTGCCTCCGGCTTCGGCCGCGCGCACCCGGACCGTCGGCCCACGCACCTCGATCTCCGAGATGGACACCCGGAAGACGTTGCGCGGACTGCCTTCCGGAGAGCGCCGGTGGACGGCCACCGAATGGGGAGCGAAAACCGCGACCGCCGGCGCACCCGGCACGAAATCGGCGTCGGGAAGACCGTGCAGCCGAACACCGGTCTCGGTCTCGAAGCCGTCCTGCGCCCCGAACACGGGAACGAGGTTGAGCCCGGCGATCCGCGCGGCGAACGCACTGCGGGGGCGGGTCAGCACGTCTCGCACCGAACCGAATTCGACCACCTGACCGCCCTCGACGACGATCACCCGGTCGGCCAGCGCCAGCGCGTCGAGGATGTCGTGGGTGACCACGACGGCGGTCCGGTCGCCCTCCCGCAGCACCCGTCGGAGCAGGACGCGCAGGGCGGGCGCCGCGGCCACGTCGAGGGCTGACATGGGTTCGTCGAGCAGGAGGGCCTGGGGTTCGGCCGCGAGGGCCCGCGCCACCGCGACCCGCTGAGCCTGCCCCCCCGACAGCTCGTGTGGACGCCGGTCGGCGAACTGCGTCGCATCCACTGCGTCCAGCCATTTCTCGGCGATCGCCCGCGCCTCCCGACGTCCCCGGCCGGCACTGCGTGGGGCGAATGCCACGTTGGCGGCCACCGTCAGATGCGGGAACAACAGCGCCTGCTGTGCGAGCAGCGCGATGCCGCGCCGGTGTGGGGGCACGGCGACGCCCCGGGTGGTGTCGGTGAGCACGCGACCGTTCAGTTCGACGCGTCCGAAGTCTGGGCGAACCAGGCCGGCGACCACCGAGAGTGCCGTCGACTTGCCGGCACCGTTCGGCCCGAGCACCGCCAGCACCTCGCCCTCGCCGAGGTCGAACCCCACGTCGACGCCACGCGCATCCACCCGCGCCTCGACGCTCAGGCCGGTCACACTGCAGCCCTCGACGCCCAGCCCCGCGAACCCACCACGATGAGCACCGCGACCACGACGAGCACCAGCGACAACGCCACGGCCGCATCGGCATCGGTCTCACGCTGCAGGTAGATCTCGAGCGGCAGGGTTCTCGTGACGCCCTGCAGACTGCCCGCGAACGTCAGTGTCGCCCCGAACTCGCCGAGCGCCCGCGCGAACGACAACACGGCCCCGGACACCAGCCCGGGCAGCACCAGCGGCAGCGTCACCCGCCGGAAGACGGTGGTGGGGCTCGCACCGAGCGTCGCGGCGGCGTGCTCGTACCGGCTGCCTGCGGTGCGGAGCGAACCCTCGAGGCTCACCACCAGGAACGGCAGCGCGACGAACGTCTGCGCGAGCACCACGGCCGTGGTGGTGAACGCGATGTGGATGCCCGCGACCTCGAGGTGCTGCCCGATGAGGCCCTTCCGGCCGAACGTGTACAGCAGGGCGATACCCCCGACCACCGGTGGAAGCACCAGCGGCAGGAGCACCAGCGACCGCAGCACGTGCAGTCCGCGAAAACTGCTGCGCGACAGCACGGCCGCCATCGGGACACCCAGCAGGACGCACAGCACGGTGCTCAGGGCTGCGGTCCGCAGGCTCAGTTCCAGCGCTGCGAGCGAGGATTCGGACGTGACCAGCTGGAAGAACCGCGACCAGTCGACGCTCGCGAGCATCGCGAACAGTGGCAGGACGACGAACAGTCCGCCCAGTGCCGCCGGAACGAAGATCCAGCCCGGAAGCCCGGACGGGACTCTGACGCGCGTCGGCCGGATCACGGCTGGGCGAACCCTGCCTTCGCCAGCACTGCCTGGCCGTCGGGTCCCGTGACGAGGTCGACGAAGCCCTGCGCCGCGTCCGGTGTTTTCGAAGCGGACAGCGTCGCAATGGGATAGGTGTTCACAGCCTGCGCGGCCTCGGGGAACGCCACGGCCGTCACCTTCTCACCCGCGCTCGCCGCGTCCGTGACGTACACCAGTCCGGCGTCGGCCTGGCCGGCCGTCACCTTGTTCAGCACGTCGGTGACCGACGACTCCTCGCTGACCGGGGTGAGGTCGACACCCGACGCGGTCTCGACCTTCTGCGTAGCGGAACCGCACGGAACCTGCGGGGCACACGTGACCACCAGCGTCCCCTCACGGTTCAGATCCGTGAAGGACGTGATGCCCTTGGGGTTTCCGGGTGCCGTCACGATGGTCAGCGTGTTGGCGGCGAAGTCGACGGGACTGCCCTCGACGAGTCCGGCGTCGACCACCTTCGTCATGTTGGTGGTGTCGGCGGACGCGAATACGTCGGCCGCGGCGCCCTGGTCGAGTTGAGCGGCGAGGTCGGAGGATCCGGCGAAGCTGAACTCCACGTGGGATCCGGGGTTCGCGGTCTCGTACATCTGGCCGAGTTCCGTGAACGTGCCCTTCAGCGATGCGGCTGCGAACACCGTGATGTCGCCCCCTGGCGCGGACGCGGACGCCGACTCGGCCGAACCCGAGGCTCCGCTGTCGTCGTTCGAACCGCAGCCGGTGAGAAGACCGAGACCGAGTGCGGCCGCAGCAGCCCCCGTCGTGGCCCGCCGCCAGGACATCCTCATGAAACTCCTCCCGGTGTTTCGACGATCACCGTGGTCGACTTGACGACGGCTACCGCGACCTTGCCGGGCTCGAGCCCGAGGTCGCGGACGGCTTCGCTGCTCATCAGGGAGACGACGCGGAAAGGCCCGCACTGCATCTCGACCTGGGCCATCACCTTGTCCATCACCACCGCGGTCACGATGCCGGTGAATCGGTTACGCGCCGAGGAGTCCGATCCGAGCAGATCGGGCGACTTCGAGGCGTTGGCGCGCGCGAACTCGGCGAGCGCGGGGCCGTCGACGACCTTGCGGCCCGACTCGTCCTTCTCCGCCGCGAGACTGCCGTTGTCGATCCACCGCCGGACCGTGTCGTCGCTGACGCCGAGCAGTTCTGCTGCCTGTCGTATCCGGATACCCGTCATCCGAGCATTGTCCGCGCATGCGTCATGACCGACATCCTATGTCGGCAAATACGGACTGATCAAGTGCGCCTCTCCGCAGATGCGGATCAGTACACGTCGCGCACGTAGCGCTTGTCGGTCGCGAGCTGCTTCATGTACAGCTCGGTGTCCTCTTCGTCCAGGCGCCCATGGGTGCGGACGACCTCACGGACCGTCTCGTCGACGTCCTTCGCCATGCGGCTGGCGTCGCCGCAGACGTACAGCGACGCACCCTCCTGCATCCAGCCCCACAGCTTGGCGCCGTGCTCGCGAATGCGGTCCTGCACATAGATCTTCTGCCGCTGGTCCCGGGAGAACGCCGCATCGAGGTGGGTGAGAAATCCGTCGCGGTGCATAGCTTCCATCTCCTCGCGGTAGTAGAAGTCGGTAGCCTCGTGCTGCTCACCGAAGAACATCCAGTTCTTGCCCGTGTGACCCAATTCCCGGCGTTCGTGCAGGAATCCGCGGAACGGAGCGATGCCGGTGCCGGGACCGACCATGATCATCGGTGCATCGGCGGCCTGCGGGGGACGAAAGTGCGCCGACTTCTGCACGAAGATCGGCACGTCGGCCTCGTCGCAGTGATCGGCGAGGAACGTCGAGCAGACCCCGGAGCGGTTCTTGCCCTCGTGGTTGTAGCGCACCGCGGAGACGGTCAGCTGCACCTCACCCGGATCGACCTTGGGGCTCGACGAGATCGAGTACAACCGCGGCTGCAGGCGCTTGAGAACGCTCAGCCACTCGTCGGCGTCGGCGTCGACCCCGTACTCCGCCAGCACGTCCATCGACTGCCGCCCCCACAGCCACTGCTGGAGCGCGATCTTGTTCTGCGGGCGCAGCAGCCGCGCCAGCTCGGTGTCCTGGGTGCGGCTCTGCACGAACCGCAGCAGCTCGGGGGTCACCTTCGTGATCTCGAGCTTCGTGCGCAGCGCCTCGCGCAGCGTCATCTCCGGCAGGTCCGGTAACGTGACGGGCGTGTCCGGGATCGACCGGGTGACCTTCAGCCACTCGTCGACGACGGCGTCGCTGTTGGTCGGCCAGACACCGAGAGCGTCGCCCGCCTCATAGGTGAACTCCGGATCGCTCACTTCGAAACCGAACTGCCGCACGTCCTTCGACGATCCGGCCGCGCTGAGCGGAATATTCTTCGTCAGCCGCGTGATCAACGGCGTCTTCCGCGTGAACGTCGCCGCCTTCTTCGCCGCGGGCCGGGCAGGCGCGGGTGCGGACGCCACCACGGTCGCACCGTCGGCCGCCGCACGCTCCCGGACCAGCTTCTGGACCTGGGTCAGCCACTGACGTGCCTGCTCCTCGTAGTCGGGTTCGCAGTCGACCCGCTCGGTGAGACGCTTCGCCTCCAGCTGCTCCAGCCGGGCGTCGATCCGCTTGCCGTGCCCGCAGAAGTCGTCGTAGTTGGAATCGCCGAAAGCCAGCACGGCGTAACGGGTCTGCGACAGCTTCGGGGCCTCGTCGCTGCTGAGCGCGGACCAGAAGTTGCTGCCGTTGTCGGGGGCGTCGCCGTCCCCGAACGTGCTGGTGATGATCAGGAGGTCGCGGACGTCGGCGAGGCCCGCGACGTCGTAGTCGTCCATGCTCATCAGGCGGGTGCCGTGCCCGGCCGCTTCGAGTTGTTCGGCACATTCGGCGGCGAACTCCTCGGCGTTGCCGGTCTGCGACGCCCACACCACCACCACGGGGTGCTGGACCGATTCAGTGTTCGCGTCCGGCACCAGGACGCTCTGCGGAACGTCGGAGCGGGAGAACAGCCCGGCCATCAGACCGTCCAGCCACACTCGCTTGGACCCGGAGATCGGTGCGCTTCGCGGAAGGACCGGAACACCCTGGATCTCGGTGGACTGCAGCCCCGACAGCAGCCCGGCGAGGTACATGCGTTCGTGTTCGTCGAAGGTGGGGGAGGCGGAGTCGTCCAGGCCCAGGATGCGGCTCATCTCCGCGGCGGGCGAACCCTGCGCGAGCGTGAGCGCCCCGCCGGATTCCGGGACCTCCGGCGTCGACACCGGGGCCACCCGGGTCAGGGAGACGGCGCACGCCTTGAACTCCGGCTGGAAGGACACGGGATCGACGGCGTCGTTGGTGACGGCGTTGATGCTGAGGTACTCGCCGAAGGAATCGTTCCAGTGGAACGGGGCGAAACACCCGCCGGCGAGGACGCGGTCGCTGACGACGGCGGGAAGGACCGCGCGACCGCGCCGGGACGCCACCTCCACCTTGTCGCCGTCGGCGATCGAAAGCTTCTGCGCATCAGCGGGATTGATCTCGACGAACGGGCCGGAGTTCAGCTTGTTGAGCTTGGCCACCTTGCCCGTCTTCGTCATCGTGTGCCACTGGTGCTGCAGGCGACCGGTGTTGAGGACGAAGGGGTAGTCGTCGTCGGGCATCTCGGCGGGCAGCATGTGCGGGCGTGGGAAGAACGCGGCCTTGCCGCTCGCGGTGGCGAACGCCAGGCGGGGGAGTGAACCGTCGGGAGCCGACAGCAGGTTCTGGCTCACGCCGTCGTTGACGTAGCGGAGGGGGTTGCGATCGGTGCGGTTGCCGGGCGGGCTCGGCCACTGCACCGGTGTGTCCCGCAGACGGTCGTAGGTGATGCCGCGAAGGTCGTAGCCGGTCTTGGGATTCCAGGTGCGTTTGATCTCCTCGAACACGTCCTCCGAGGAGTCGTAGGTGAACGCGTCCGCGTATCCCATCTCGCACGCGACGCGGGCGATGATCTGCCAGTCGGGCAGTGCCTGACCCACCGGATCTACGGCCTGCTGCAACAGGGTGAGGTTGCGCTCGGAGTTGATCATCACCGAATCCGACTCCGCCCAGAGCGCCCCGGGCAACAGGATGTCGGCGTAACCGTTGGTCTCGGTGTCGAGGAAGACGTCCTGCGTGATCACGAGCTCGGCGGCCTCGAGACCCTCGATCACCGTCCGCCGGTTCGCCACGGTGGCAACGGGATTGGTGCAGATGATCCAGCAGGCCTTGATGTCACCCGCCACCATCCGCTCGAACATGTCGACGGTTCCGGTGCCGACCTCCGTGCGGATACTCCCCTCCGGCAGCTCCCACAGATCCTCGATGAACGCCCGGTCGTCGGCGGCGAGCACCGACCGCTGCCCCGGCAGGCCGGGACCCATGTACCCCATCTCGCGGCCACCCATCGCGTTGGGCTGACCGGTGAGGGAGAACGGGCCGCTGCCCGGACGGCAGATCGCACCGGTGGCCAGGTGCAAGTTGCAGATCGCGTTGGTGTTCCACGTGCCGTGCGTGCTCTGGTTGAGCCCCATCGTCCAGCAGCTCATCCAGTTCTCGGCCTCACCGATCCACTGGGCGGCCTGACGGATGTCGGATTCGGGGATGCCGGTGATCTCCGCGACCTTCTCGGGGGTGTACTCCTCGAGGAACTCCGGCATCACCTCCCAGCCCTCGGTGAACTCGGCGATGAACTCGGGATCGG
This sequence comes from Rhodococcus sp. P3_B8, assembly GCF_056402775.1. Classification (NCBI taxonomy): domain Bacteria; kingdom Bacillati; phylum Actinomycetota; class Actinomycetes; order Mycobacteriales; family Nocardiaceae; genus Rhodococcus; species Rhodococcus sp. P3_B8. Next base: position 102,497 of record NZ_JBFUGT010000001.1, on the reverse strand, counting down.
TGTGCCCGTTCGTCACGAGCAGGTGCAGCAGGCCGTTGAGCAGTGCGAGGTCGGTGCCCGGCGCGATCTGCATGAACAGGTTCGACTTGTCGGCCGTCGCATTGCGGCGCGGGTCGACCACGATCAGCTTGGCGCCGGCCTTGACGCGGTCCATCATCCGCAGGAACAGGATGGGGTGACAATCCGCCATGTTGGCGCCGATCACGAAGAACACGTCGGCCTTGTCGAAGTCCTGGTACGACCCGGGCGGGCCGTCCGCACCCAGCGACTGCTTGTAACCGGTGCCCGCACTGGCCATGCACAACCGCGAGTTGGACTCGATCTGGTTGGTGCCGACGAAGCCCTTCGCGAGCTTGGTGATCAGGTACTGCGCCTCGATGGACATCTGACCGGAGACGTAGAAGGACAGGGCGTCCGGTCCGTGCTCGTCGAGTTGTTCCTTCAGCCGGCGCGCGGTCTCGCTGATGGCGGCGCCGACCTCGATCGAGGTGGGTGCTTCCCCGCGCTCGTCGCGGACGTACCCGGTTTCCATCCGGCCACCGGCCACCAGCATCTCGGCGCTCGTCGCACCCTTGGTGCACAGCCGCCCGAAGTTGGTGGGATGGTCCTTGTCGCCGGACGCCTTGAGCACGCGGCGTGCATTGGTCTCGGGATCGATCCCGACTTCGAGCACCATGCCGCAGCCGACACCGCAGTACGAGCAGGCGGTCTTCACTGTGGAAGTCCCGGCTTTCTGCTGCTGCATCGACTAGCTCCTCACCTGCACGGTCGCAGCCTGTCCACCCGGCTCACGACCTGTATCAATGCTGCCGTGAACCGTGTTTCGTCGGGATTAACCCCCGTGAGCGTTCGGTGACGTCTCTCGCACCCGGGCCCGGGCACGGTGGTGATGTCGAGGCAGAAACAATCAGGTCGTGTGACTGTCGTCACTTCAGGTGAGTGGCCGCCCGAAAGCGGAGTAAGGAGAACCGAGCGGATCGACGCTCGGTCAGCCCTGCTGCGTGGCCCACCACGACAGCAGTTCGGCCTCGGCCTCGTCGCGACTGAGGGGGCCGCGATCGAGCCGGAGCTCCTTGAGGTACTTCCACGCCTTCCCGACGTCGGGGCCCGCCGGAATGCCGAGCAACTCCATGATCGCGTTGCCGTCGAGGTCGGGGCGCACCCGCGCGAGGTCTTCCTGCTCGGCGAGCCGGGCGATCCGCTCCTCGATGTCGTCGTATGTCGCCTGCAGGGCGGCCGCCCGCCGCTTGTTGCGGGTGGTGCAATCGGCGCGGACCAGCTTGTGCAGCCGCGGCAGCAGCGGGCCGGCATCGGTCACATACCGGCGCACAGCGGAATCGGTCCACTGACCCTTGCCGTAGCCGTGGAACCGCAGGTGGAGGAACACCAGCTGCGAGACGTCGTCGATCATCTGCTTCGAATACTTCAGCGCCCGCATCCGCTTGCGGACCATCTTCGCGCCGACCACCTCGTGGTGGTGGAAGCTCACACCACCGCCCGGCTCGTTGCGCTTCGTGTCCGGTTTACCGATGTCGTGCAGCAGCGCCGCCCACCGCAACACCAGGTCGGGGTCGCCGTCCTCGAGGTCGACGGCCTGCTTCAGCACGGTCAGCGAGTGCCAGTACACGTCCTTGTGCTGGTGGTGCTCGTCGATCTCGAGCTTCATCTGCGGCACCTCGGGCAGCACGAAGTCGGCGAGACCCGTCTCGCACATCACGTTCATACCGTCGATCGGGAATTCGCCGAGGATCAGCTTGTCGAGTTCGGCCCGCACGCGTTCGGCCGTGATCCGCTCGATCTGCGGCGCCATGTCGACGATGGCCTGATGCACGCGCTCGTGGAGCGTGAACCCCAGCTGAGACACGAACCGGGCGGCCCGCAACATGCGCAGCGGGTCGTCGTTGAAGGAGTTCTCCGGCGCCGACGGCGTGTCCAGCACCCCGGCCAACAGGGCGTTCATGCCGCCCAGGGGGTCGACGAAGTCCTGCGATCCGTCCGCACCGATCCGCACGGCCATCGCGTTGACCGTGAAATCGCGCCGAACCAGATCGTCCTCGAGCTTCGTCCCGAACTGGACGACCGGATTGCGCGACACCCGGTCGTAGGCGTCGGCGCGATACGTCGTGATCTCGATCTGCTGGCCCGCCTTGGCGGCGCTGATCGTCCCGAACTCGATGCCCGTGTCCCACTGGTTGTCGGCCCAGCCGGACAGCAGCTTCTGCACCCGCTCCGGGTGAGCGTCGGTGGTGAAGTCGAGGTCGGTGCCGAGGCGGCCCAGGATCGCGTCCCGGACACTGCCCCCCACCAGGTACAACTCGTGACCGGCGGCAGCGAACCTCTCACCGAGCGGCGTCAGGACTTCGGACAGCTCGCGCAGCGTCACCGCGGCGCCGGCAAGCAGTCGCGTACGGCGCTCGTCGTCGAGAGAAGGGGCAGTCACGTCCAGGAAGCTTACCGAGGTGCGCAAATAGCGAGATACGCATACACGCTGTCACCTCGCCGTTCGGTTCACCACAGGTGTGTCACGAAGCGTCTCGGTTCGGGTGCGGCGTTCCGGTGGAGACGGCAAAGCCAACTACTATCGATGGGGTGTCTGCTGCCGAACGTGCGAACAGGAGTCGCCGCAACTCGCGGCGGCGCGGCGCCGTCGGCAAACCCGCGAAACCCCACATGAGGACGGTTCGCGAAACCTCGGCGGGCGGGCTCGTCGTCAACGGTCTCGGCGGACCGCGGGAGAATCTGTGCGCCGCGCTGATCGGACGCACCGACCGACGCGGGCGGCTGCTGTGGTCGCTGCCCAAGGGACACATCGAGCAGGGCGAGACCGCCGAACAGACCGCGATGCGTGAGGTCGAGGAAGAGACCGGCATCCAGGGCACCGTCCTCGCGTCGCTCGGCAGCATCGACTACTGGTTCGTCACCGAGGGCCGACGGGTCCACAAGACCGTCCACCACTATCTGCTGAGATGCCTCGGTGGGGAACTGTCGGACGAAGACGTGGAAGTCACCGAGGTAGCGTGGGTGCCGCTCGCCGAGCTGGGATCACGCCTGGCCTACGCAGACGAACGGAAACTCGCAGAAATCGCCGGTGACTTGATCTCCAAGATGACTACCACCCCGACCGCCCCCGACCTGAAGCTCCAGAAGGGGCCAGACGCCGGATGAGGATGGCTTTGCGTCGGGTCGGTGCCGTGACGTTGACCGCACTCGCGGTCGTTCTGGCTCCCACCAGCACCGTGGTGGCGGCGGCCCAGGACCCGGTGCCGCCCGAGAGCGCCGGGACCCAGACGGTCGACGAGGACCCCGAGTTTCTCGAACTGCACATCGACAACGTCACGCCGTCCACGGTCACCACCACCAGCGACCCGTTCGTCACCGTCACGGGCTCGGTGAAGAACGTCGGCGACCGCACGGTCCGCGACGTCAGCGTGCGGTTGCAGCGCGCCCCCGCCGTCGCGAGCAGCGAGGGCCTCCGTACGTCTCTGACCCTCGATCAGTCGCGGTACGACACGGTCGGCATGTTCGACACGGTCGCGGGCCGCCTCGACGAGGGGCAGAGCAAGCAGTTCACGCTGTCGCTGCCGCTGCGGTCCGACACCGACATCTCCCTCGACATCACCGAACCCGGCGTGTATCCGCTGATGGTGAACGTGAACGGCACCCCCGAGTACGGCGGGGCGGCGCGTCTCGACGACGCCCGTTTCCTGCTTCCCGTGTTCGGGGTCCCCGGCACGCCGGCCGTGCCCCCGGACATCTCCAGTCCCGTCGCGGTCACCATGCTGTGGCCGCTCGCGGACCGGCCCCGGCTCGCGGCGGGGGTGCCCGGCTCCGTCACCGAACCGGTCCGTCTCGTCGACGACGACCTCGCGACGTCGCTCGCGGACGGCGGCCGCCTCGACGAACTGCTGGGCGCGGTGGAGTTCGCCACCCGGGAGAGCGTCGACCGCGACCACACGCTCCGGGACAGTATGTGCCTGGCCGTCGACCCGGACCTGCTGATCACCGTCGAGAACATGACGCGCGGATATCTGGTGGTGGACGACCCGTCCGATCCCACCGGTTCCGCGCACGAGGGCACCGGTAAGGATGCCGCGTCGGCGTGGCTCGACCGCGCCCGGTCGCTGGCCGCGTCCATGTGCACCACGTCGGTGCCGTTCGCGCAGGCCGACCTGTCCGCGATCACCGAGGTCGCGAACCCGGACCTGACCGCGACCGCCGTCGAAGCCCCCGCGGACATCGTCGACAACGCTCTGGGTGTCACGTCGCTGCGCAATTTCGTGTGGAGCGACGCCGGGGTGCTCGACGACGCGACGGCGCAGATGCTCCGCGGAGACGAGGCGACCACCACGCTCGTGGCCGCCAATTCCGTCGACACGACGACACCCCGCGACAGCGCCCACGTCATCGAGGCCACACCGCCCCCCGCGCCCGTTCCCGCGAACGGGGAGACGACCCCGGCGGCCACCGAGACGCCCGCGGCCACCGGAAGCGTCGACGCGCTGCTGTTCGATCCCTCGGTCGGCACGGCGCTCGCGGCCATGGGAACGACACCGCAGACCCCCTCGTACACCCCGCAGCGCGCGCGGTACGACCTCTCGGACGATTCGCAGACCGCCCGGCTGCAGGACGCGCTCGGTGCGGTGTCGTGGTCTGCCCTCGAACCCGAGGCCGCACGGGCTGCCGGCACCCCGCGTTCGCTGATGGTGGTGCCGCCGCAGCTCTGGACGGCGGGCGCCGAGGACGCGAAGACACTGCTGTCCACGGTCTCCTCGCTGATGCGCTCGGGCCTGGCGACGCCCCGGCCGCTGCCCGCGATGCTGGGACGACAGCCCGGATCACCCGAGGTCGCGACCCTGGAGTACCCGGATCAGGCCGCCGAGGACGGCGTCCCCGCCCATATCCGGGACGCCGCCGGCACGCAGACACCCCGCATCGAGGCACTGAACGCCGCGCTGGTCGACGACCCGCAGGCCCCGCTCACCCCGGAACGCTTCACCGCACCGCTGCGCGAGGACCTGCTGCGCTCGATGAGCCTCGCGCATCGCCGCGACGACGAACGGCGGTCCGCGGAGGAGGCGTCCGACGTGCGCGCCGACGAGGTGGCCGAAACCATGGACGACCTGTTCGGGGCCGTCACCGTCGTGTCGCCGGGCGGCGTCTACACGCTGGCGTCGGAACAGAGCCCGCTGCTGCTGGTGGCCAGGAACGACCTGCCGGTCGGGATCACCGTCCGTCTCCAGGTGGATGCGCCGTCGGGGATGACCATCACCGATATCGGCCCCACCACGCTGCCCCCGCGGGGCAGTCGCACCCTCACCGTTCCCACCGAGGCCAACGACTCCCGCAAGCTCGTCGTCCAATTCTCTCTGACCACCGCCGATGGACAGCAACTGGGAGAGCCGACCAGCGTGACGGTACGGTCCAACGCGTACGGGCAGGCGTTGGCGATACTGACAGCATGCGCGGGTGCTCTGCTGCTGTTCCTCGCCGGCCGCCGGCTGTGGCATCGATTCCGCGGCCAGCCGGATCCAGCTGACGAAGGGTACGAACGTTCATGACCGGGAACTTGCCCAGTAGGGGCCAGAGGCTTCCCGATCGCTCCCATCCCCGGGTCGCCCCGTGGGAGCGGGACCACTGGGCTCGGGAAATCCGGCCGGACGAGGCACCGACGGTGCAGTTCGCGGCCATCCGTGTCGACCCCTCGCCGCCTCCGGTCCGGGATTCCGGGCCCTCGACCGCGCCGCAGAAGCAGAGCAACTCGCGACTGCTGGCGTCCACCGGTTCGATCGCGGTGGCGACGCTCGTCAGCCGCATCACCGGATTCGCCAAGCAGCTCCTCGTCCTGACGCTGCTGGGTGGGTCGGTGGCCAGCTCGTTCACGGTCGCCAGCCAGATCCCGAACATGATCTCCGAGCTCGTGCTGGGAGCGGTGCTCACCGCGATCGTGGTGCCCGTCCTGGTGCGCGCCGAACGTGAGGACCCGGATCAGGGTGCGGCGTTCGTGCGACGCCTGTTCACCGCCACGTGTGTGCTGCTCGGCACGGCGGCGTTGCTGGCGACCGCCGCCGCACCCGTACTCACCACCCACGTCTTCCTGTCGGCCGACGGCAAGGTGAACACGTCCCTCACCACAGCTCTGTCGTATCTCCTCCTGCCCGCGATCCTGTTCTACGGACTGTCGGCGCTGCTCACGGCCATCCTCAACACCCGGCAGGTGTTCAAACCCGGTGCCTGGGCTCCGGTGCTGAACAACGTCGTGATGCTCACCGTGCTGGTGATCTACTACGCGACACCGGGGGAGATCACCCTCGATCCGGTGCGGATGAGCGACCCGAAACTGCTGGTCCTCGGTGTGGGCGTCACGCTGGGTGTCGTGGTGCAGGCGATGAGCCTGGTGCCCGCGATCCGGCGCGAGGGCATCTCGCTGAAACCGCTGTGGGGCCTCGACGACCGGCTCAAGCAGTTCGGCGGGATGGCCGTCGCGATCATCCTGTACGTGCTGATCAGCCAGGCGGGCATGATCGTCGCCACCCGCATCTCGTCACACGCGGACGCGTCGGGTCCCGCGATCTACAACAACGCGTGGCTCCTGCTGCAGCTGCCGTACGGCGTGCTCGGCGTGACGGTGCTGACGGCGATCATGCCGCGACTCAGCCGCAACGCCGCCGCCGACGACACCCCGGCCGTGGTCGACGACCTGTCCGTCGCCACCCGCCTGACGATGATCTCCCTCATCCCGATCATCACGTTCCTCACGTTCGCCGGCCCCGAGATCGGCCAGGCGCTCTACGGGTACGGCAACTTCGGGACCGGTGACGCCGAACGCCTCGGCCAGGCCGTCAGCTGGTCCGCGTTCACGCTCATTCCCTATTCCCTGGTACTGATCCAGCTCCGCGTGTTCTACGCCCGCGAGCAGGCCTGGACCCCGACGTGGATCGTCCTGGGCATCACCGCGGTGAAGATCGCGCTGTCGGCGCTCACCCCGATGATCGCCTCCAGCGACGACCAGGTGGTCATCCTGCTCGGCGTGGCCAACGGCCTCGGCTACATCACCGGCGCGCTCGTCGGGGGCTGGCTGCTGCACCGCAGTCTCGGCAACCTGCAAATGGCGAACGTCGGCAAAACGGTGTGGGTGGTGGTGCTCGCGTCGATGGCGGGTGCGCTCGTCATGCTCGGCGCCGACCGCCTCCTCGGGCTCGACCGGCTCACCAGTTTGTTCGGCGGTCCGGGCTCGATGGTCCGGGTCATGATCAGCGGTGTCCTCATGCTCGTCGTCACCTTCGTGATCCTCTGGTTCGCGAAGATCCCCGAAATCGTGTCCATCACCGTCGCCGTCGCCCGCAAGGTTCGCGCCCTGCGCGGTCGCGGCGCCGCACCGGAACCGGAGGCCGACCCGCTCGCAGACGCCGAAACAGAACTGATTCCCGTGGTCCGCGCCACACCGCACGACTTCGGGGGACAGCCGCGTGGTATCGAACGACCCGGTGGACTCCCGTACCCTGGACACGAGCGGGTCGGATCGCCGCCCGGTACTGGTCGGAGTTGGGCATTCGAGAATGAAGGAGTGAGGGTGAGCGACGACGACGTGGCCGGCAGCAAGAGAGCCGGAGGTTCTACGGTGCAAGCGTCCGAACGCGATTCGGCCGCCGCCCCCAACGGCGTCGACGCCCCGACCACCCGGATCTCGTCCGAGTCGGCCTCCACCGACTCCGCGAAGTCCGGCAAGCAGGCCGGCGCCGCCGCACCGCAGAAGAAGGACGCAGACACGTCCGCGGGCTCCGCAGACACTCCGAAAACGGGGCAGAGCAAGGAGACCGGAGATCCTGCGGATGCGCAGACGAAGGCTGCTCCGAAGACTCCCACCAAAGACTCCGGCGAATCGCGCGGAGACACACGTCACATGGGCGCTGCCCCCGCGCGGGATCTCAGTTACGACACCGGCGTGATCCCGATCACCCCCGCACCCGGACGTGAGCCCGGCGCAGGTCCTCGTCGTACTCCCCGTGGCCCCAAGCTCATTCCCGGCGCGTCCGTCGCGGGCGGTCGGTACCGCCTGCTGACACCACACGGCGGTTCGCGGGGACTGCAGTTCTGGCAGGCACTCGACGTCAAGCTCGACCGCGAGGTGGCGCTGACGTTCGTGGACGCCGAACAGCGCTCCACCTCGGCCGGTCCCGAAGGCCCGCAAGCCATTCTGTCGCGCACCCTGCGACTGGGCCGGATCAACTCGCCCGGTCTCGCCCGCGTGCTGGACGTGGTCCGCGGTAGCTCCGGCGGCATCGTCGTCGCCGAGTGGACCCCGGGACGCTCGCTGCGGGAGATGGCCGACACCAAGCCGTCTCCGATCGGCGCCGCCAGTGCCATCCGCGCACTCGCCGCGGCCGCCGAGACCGCGCACCGGGCCGGTGGGGCACTGTCCATCGACCACCCCGACCGCGTCCGTATCAGCATCAACGGCGATGCCGTGCTGGCGTTCCCGGCCACGCTCGCCGACTCCGACTCGAGTACCGACGTGCGCGGACTGGGCGCCATGCTCTACGCCCTCATCACCGCCCGCTGGCCGCTGGGCGACCCGTCCGCTCCCGCGGGTGACCCGTCGGGTTCGCACCGTCCGGGCAGCGTCGGCGGTATGCGACTGGCCGACCGCGACTCGAGCGGGCAGCCCATCGGACCGCGGGTCATCCGCCCGGAGGTCCCGTTCGAGATTTCCGCGGTGGCGCTGCGCTCACTCGAGCCGAACGGGGGAATCCGCACGGCGGCCACCGTGCAGCACATTCTCGACCAGGCGTCCGTCGTCAACGACAAGACCGAATTCATCCCCGTGCTGCGGCTCGGGCAGCGGGCCCCCGGCACGACCGGTCACGCTCTCGCCGACCCGGAAGCACTGGAGGCGGAGAAGAAGAAGTCCAACCGGATGATCGCGGCGCTCGTGGGCCTCGCGGTCGTCACGATCATCGTGCTGGCGCTCCTGGGCTTCTGGCTCGCGACGTTCCTCACGGGCAGTAGTTCCGACGCGCCGCTCACCGAACAGGACTTCGGGCTCACCACGTCGGCCGAGGCCCCGCCCAACCCCGAGTCCCCCGCCCCCGCGCCCGCCCCGGCGGCGAACGTCGCGCCGGTCAGCCCCTCGGGGGCGACGGTGTTCTCGCCGCAGGGCACCCCCGACTCGGCCGCGAACGCCCGGCTGGCCGTCGACGGCAACACGTCCACCGTGTGGAGCACCGACTCGTACTTCCAGCCGTTCCCCGCGCTGAAGAACGGTGTGGGCCTGATGGTCACGCTGGACGAGCCGGCGACGCTGTCGAGCGTGTGGATCAACTCGCCGACACCGGGCACCAACGTCGAGATTCGCAGCGCCCCGTCGGAGAACCCGACCCTCGACCAGACGCAGGTGCTCGGTTCGAAGGTCCTCGGCAACGGTGTCACCGAGATCCCGGTGAAGTCGGAGGGACCCACCAAGAACGTCCTGGTGTGGATCACCGGCCTGAGCAATTCCGGTGGCAAGAACCAATCGTCCATCGCCGACGTCGGTTTCAACGCCGCGACGTAGTCGGCGCCCGGTGCTCGCGGACCGGCGAACTGAGCTAACATCCGCCGGTGCGAATCTTCCGGGGGGATTCCGAGGGTCAGCCCTCGGACGTCGACCTGTTGGCTGCGCACGTCGCCGGCGATCGGCACGCCTTCGAGACACTGCTCTCGCGGCACTACGACCACCTGTGGCACGTCGCCAAACGCACCAGCTACACCACCGAGGATGCGGCGGACGCCCTGCAGGAGGCGCTGCTGTCCGCGCATCGCAACGCGGGCTCGTTCCGCCGGGATGCCGCGGTCCGCAGCTGGCTGCACACGATCGTGGTCAACGCCTGCCTCGACCGGATCCGCCGCAACAAGGCTCGTCCGGCGGTGTCCCTGTCCGCCGACGAGGACGACGAGCCGCGCGACGCCCGCGACTATGTGTCCGAGGTGGAGCTCAGCATGGTGGTCGAGCGCGCACTGGCGCAGCTCCCACCGGATCAGCGGACCGCGATCGTGGCCGTCGACCTCGAGGGCCGTTCGACCAGCGAGGCCGCCATTCTCCTCGGGGTTCCGGAAGGCACCGTGAAGAGCCGCTGCGCCCGCGGCCGGAAGAAGCTGGCCGCCTCTCTCGAATATTTTCGGGTGGAGGGGAACCGATCATGACTCCGGGGCGTCAAAACGTAGTAGGAGCGGGGAACTGTCCTGCCGTCCCGGACCACAACGACTCGGTGAGGAGGTGCCATGGCCGACCGTGAACCCGATCCGTCCGATGCCGCGCTGCCTGCCCCGCCGTACTCCGAGGACCTACTGGCCGATCTGCACGCCGGGGTGCTGCCGGACTCGGTGAGCGATCGCCTGTGGCCGCTCGTCCGGAACGACCCGCAGGCGATGGCCGTGATCGACGCCCTCGACCGGGTCACTGATCAGCTGGGCGCGCTCGGACGCGATCATTCCGTCTCGACCCCGATTCCCGCCGACGTCGCCGACCGCATCAACCGTGCTCTCGCCGCGGAGCGGGACACACCTGCCGAGGCCACCGTGGTCCCACTCACCCGGCGACGGAAGTGGGCTGCCGCGGCCGCGGGGACGTTCGCGGCGGCGGCAGCGGTCGTGGTGGCAGTCGCGGTCGTCACGCCGGACAGGCAGGAACCCGAGACCCCGGTCGTCGCCCTGCCCAGTTCCGAAACCTCGCCGGCACCAGCCGTTCTCGATCTGGGCACCGGTCTCGACTCAGGACGCCTCCTCACCGTGATCGGTTCGCGGCAGCTCGGACCACTCGAGGATCCCGCACAACTGTCGGAATGCCTGCGCGCCAACGGTATCGAACCGTCCCGCCCCCTGCTCGGTTCCGGCGAGGTTCGCCTCGACGGTGTTCCCGGGGTACTACTGCTGGTGGCCGCGCCGCGTCCGCCGCAGATCACGGCCCTGGTGGTCGGCGGTGAGTGCGGCGCGGGAGATCCGGCGACGATCGCCGTCACCGAGATCGGTTGATCCTCACGATCGTTCCCGCTCCGAACGGGCGACCGGCAGGAGTAGCTCGAGGATCTTCCCACGCAGTTCCGGAGTGTCGTCCTCGACGGCGATCAGGCTGGTGAACAGCGCGGCGCCGGCAGCGAGCACCAGCACGGCCGTCGCGGTGCTCGACCCGGCCGGGTCCACCTCGCTCTCGAACAGCTGAGTACTCGGCCCGCTGAATCCCCGCCACAGCGCGGTACGGAGGTCGTCGTGGTCGCGGATCGCTGCCAGCAGACCCGGCGTGGCCGCTCGCACCTCCGGTCGCGAGAACAATTCGGCACTGCCGGTCACCACCCAGCGGATCCAGCCTTCGCGGTCGGTGCCCTCGAACGGTGTCAGGTCGGGTGTCGCACCGAGGATGGCGTCGAGAACCAGATGCGCCTTCGATGGCCATCGTCGGGTGATGGAGGCCCTGCTCACCCCGGACCGCGTCGCGATGGCCCGCATGCTCAGTTGATCCCAGCCCGATTCCACGAGCATCGCCCGGGTGACCGCGAGGACGTCGGTGTCGATCCGCGGGTCGCGGGGGCGGCCGGTTCCAGTTGCATTCATTGGTTCGAATTGTGGGACAGAAGTGCCTTCCGCGCTATATCGTACCTATTACGAGTCCAGTGGCACCGTAATTGAAACGGACGAACACATGAAGATCGCGGTCACCGGCGGCACCGGATACGTCGGCGCCCACACCACGCTGGCGCTCCTCGCCGCCGGCCACACGGTTCGACTGCTGGTGCCGCCCGCCGAATCTCCCGACACCCTGCTCGTGGCAGCCGGGGACGACGCCGCGCGGATCGAGCAGGTGGTCGGCGACATCCGCGACGCCCAAGTGGTCGCACGCCTCCTCGACGGCTGCGACGCGCTACTCCACGCCGCCGGGGTAGTGGGCACCGACGATCGTCGCGAACAGCTGATGTGGGAGATCAACACGCAGGCCACCGCCGCGATCCTCACCCGGGCGGCCTTCCTCGGACTCGACCCGATCATCCACGTCGCGAGTTTCAGTGCCCTGTTTCCGTCACCCGACGCCGTCATCGGACCGGACAGTCCGACGGCGTCTGGCCGTAGCGCGTACGGCCGCACCAAAGCGGCCGCCGACCGCATCGCCCGCGCACTCCAGGACGCGGGCGCCCCCGTGGTCATCACTTACCCGACGAGCGTCGTCGGTCCCGGGCTCGGATCCACCAAGGGCGTCACCGAACAGGGATGGGGCGCGATCGTCAGCGGCGGGGTGGCGCCCCGATTCGACGGCGGCATGCAGATGATCGACGTGCGCGACGTGGCCGCGGTCCACACCGCCGCGATGCACCCCGGCCGCGGACCCCGGCGATACGTCTGCGGCGGCGAACTCGTCGAATTCAACCACCTCATCGACGTCCTCGAACACTCCTCGGGCCGTCGCCTCCGACGCATCCCGTTGTCGGGCAGCACCTTTCGCGCGCTCGGACGGATCGCCGACGTGGTCGGCAGGTTCACGCCCCTCAGCGCGGGGCTCAGCTACGAGGCAGCGTGGCTGCTCACCTCGGCGACCCCGACCGACGACTCGCGAACCCGCGACGAGCTCGGGCTCACCTGGCGGCCTGCCCGCGCGGCGCTGGCCGCGACCTTCGCCTGAAACGCCCTCCCACCACCACCCTCGAAGGCAGACCACCATGACCGTTCCACCACCCCGGCCCGGGATCTGGGAGCCGGCCCGCCTGGGTCCCCTGACGTTGCGCAACCGCATCGTGAAGGCAGCCACGTTCGAGGGCGTCATGCCCCGCGGCCGGGTCACCGACCAGCTCGTCGACTTCCACGCCGAGGTTGCTCGCGGTGGCGCCGCACTGACGACCGTCGCGTACTGCGCCGTCTCACCCGGCGGACGCGTCCACGCGAACACCCTCGTTCTCGACCGCGCCCGCGTCCCCGACCTACGCCGACTCACCGACGCCGTTCACGCCGAAGGCGGGTTGGTCGCGGCGCAGATCGGTCATGCCGGTCTGGTCGCGAACACACTGTCCAACCGCACCAAGACCCTCGCGCCGTCCACCCGCCTCAGCCCGCCCGCCATGGGTCTGGTGAAGGGTGCCACCCGAGAAGAACTCGACCAGGTCACCCGCGACTTCGAGGACGCGGCCCGGAATGCCGTCGAGGCCGGATTCGACGCGATCGAGGTCCACCTCGGGCACAACTACCTTCTCAGCTCGTTCATGAGCCCCAACCTCAACAAGCGGACCGACGAGTACGGGGGCAGCCTGGAGCGGCGGGCGGCGTTCCCCCGACGGGTGGTCGAGCGGGTGCGCCACGCCGTCGGCGACTCGGTGGCCGTCACGGCCAAATTCAATATGACGGACGGTGTCCCGAAAGGGCTGTGGCTCGACGACAGTCTCCGCATCGCGCAGCTCCTCGAAGCCGACGGGCATCTCGACGCACTGCAGCTCACCGGGGGCAGCTCGTTGCTCAACGGGATGTACTTCTTCCGCGGCGAAGTCCCGATGGCGGAATTCGTTGCCTCACAGCCCAAGCTGGTGGGCTGGGGTCTGAAGGTCTACGGGCCGCGCATCTTTCCGACGTACCCGTTCGAGGAAGCGTTCTTCCTCCCGATGGCCCGGCAGTTCCGCGAGGCCCTGTCGATGCCGCTGATCCTCCTCGGCGGCATCAACAGGCTCGACACCATCGAGAACGCACTCGGCGACGGGTTCGAGTTCGTCGCGATGGCGCGCGCCCTGCTCCGCGACCCGGACCTCGTCAACAAGTTCCGCGACCGGCACGTGGCCGAGGGACTCTGCATCCACTGCAACAAATGCATGCCCACCATCTACACGGGCACCCGCTGCGTCATCCGGGAGACTCTGCGCTGATCAGGGCGCCTGCGGGGGGAGCGACCGGTATCACCTGCAGTCGGGGAACAACACCCTTTAGTCTTGTGTTGATCCATACGACTGAGCACCCCTCACTACTGGAAGGCCCGCATGACCACTCCATCGACGGTTCATGAACTCATCATCGTTGGTTCGGGACCTGCCGGATACACCGCTGCCGTCTACGCGGCGCGCGCGGAACTCGAACCGCTGCAGTTCGAGGGGACCCAGTTCGGTGGCGCCCTCATGACCACCACCGAGGTCGAGAACTTCCCCGGATTCCGTGAGGGAATCATGGGACCCGACCTGATGGATCAGATGCGGGAGCAGGCCAAGCGCTTCGGCACCGACATCCGCACCGAGGACGTCGAGGAACTCGACCTCACGGGCCCGATCAAGAAGGTCGTCGTCAACGGCGAGACCTACCAGGCGCACGCGGTGGTGCTGGCAATGGGCGCCGCAGCCCGTTACCTGGGGATTCCGGGTGAAGAGAAGTTGCTCGGCCGCGGCGTCAGCGCCTGCGCCACGTGCGACGGATTCTTCTTCAAGGATCAGGACATCGTCGTGGTCGGCGGCGGCGACTCCGCCATGGAGGAGGCCACCTTCCTCACCCGCTTCGCCCGCAGCGTCACCGTGGTGCACCGCCGCGAGGAGTTCCGTGCGTCCCGCATCATGCTCGAGCGCGCCAAGGCGAACGCGAAGATCCGGTTCGTGACCAACGCGGCGCCCGTCGAGGTGCTGGGCGAGAACAGCGTCACCGGCCTCGTGATCCGCGACACCGTCACCGGTGAGACGTCCACGCTGGACGTCACCGGCATGTTCGTCGCCATCGGTCACGACCCGCGCAGCGAGCTCGTCAAGGGACAGGTCGACCTCGACGACGCCGGCTACGTGATCGTCAAGACGCCGACCACCGCCACGTCGGTGGACGGTGTCTTCGCCGCCGGCGACCTGGTCGATCACATCTACCAGCAGGCGGTCACCGCCGCCGGCACCGGTTGCTCCGCGGCGATGGATGCCGAGCGCTGGCTGGCAGAGCGCGGCGACATCACCGCCAACACTGTCGCCGCCGCCGGCTCGCCGGTCGACGCCTGACCTCACCCACACACACCCACCTCGAGTAAGGGAAATCCCCGTGTCGAATACCGTCACCATCACCGATGATTCGTTCCAGCAGGACGTCATTTCCAGCGACAAGCCTGTCCTCGTCGACTTCTGGGCCACCTGGTGCGGCCCGTGCAAGATGATCGCCCCCGTCCTGGAGGAGATCGCCGGTGAGCACAGCGACAAGCTGACCATCGCGAAGCTCGACATCGACGCGAACCCGGGCGCTGCCCGCGACTTCCAGGTCATGTCGATTCCCACGCTGATCCTGTTCAAGGACGGAAAGCCGATCAACACGATCGTCGGCACCAAGGGCAAGGCTGCGCTGCTGAAAGAGCTCGCCGACGTTCTCTGATCGACACCCGAACACCCGGCACGATTCCCGATTTTGTGGGAATCTCTGAGACAATCGATCGATGTGCTCCAGTCGCATCAGCTAGACCGACCGGAACACATCGATCGTTTTGTTTGTACCGAGACTCGTATGTACTCGTTGATTCGGACTGAGAGGCCCTGAAACATGCACCGACTCCGTCACGGCGACCATGGTCCGGCCGTTGCTGAGATTCGGGGCACTCTGGCCGGTCTCGGTTTCCTGCACAACGGCATCGCGGACACCCGGCGCGAAGGCACCAACGGTTCGCACTGGATCGCCCCCGACGCCGTGTTCGATCATCACCTGGACAGCGCCGTACGGGCCTTCCAGCAGCAGCGTGGGCTTCTCGTCGACGGAATCGTGGGTCCTGCCACCTACCGGTCCATGAAAGAGGCGTCGTACCGCCTGGGCGCGCGCACGCTGATCTACCAGCTGTCCGCACCGCTCTACGGCGACGATGTCGCCACCCTGCAGACCCGCCTGCAGGATCTCGGCTTCTACGTCGGACGCGTCGACGGCTTCTTCGGACCGCAGACCCACGATTCGCTGTCCTCGTTCCAGCGGGAGATCGGGATCGCCGCCGACGGCATCTGCGGTCCGGCAACCCTGCGGTCGCTCGAGTTGCTCGGCACCCGCGTCACCGGTGGTTCACCGCACGCGATGAGCGAAGAGGAAATGGTTCGCAGCTCGGGACCCCAGCTGAGCGGCAAGCGGATCGTCATCGATCCGGGCCTCGGCGGCGACACCTACGGCACCATCGTCCGGTCCGCGTATGGCACGATCTCGGAGTCCGACATCCTGTGGGACCTCGCCAGCCGCCTCGAGGGCCGCATGGCCGCCACGGGCATGGAGACGTTCCTGTCCCGCCCGCACCACGCCAATCCCACGGACATCGAACGCGCATCCACGTCGAACGCCTTCGATGCCGACCTGATGATCTCGCTGCGCTGCGATGGCAACACCAGCCCGTCCGCCAACGGTGTCGCGAGCTTCCACTTCGGTAACTCGCACGGTTCTACGTCGATGATCGGTCAGGTTCTCACCGGATTCATTCAGCGGGAGATCGTGGCGCGCACGCCGTTGCAGGACTGCCGGACCCACGGTCGCACCTGGGACCTGCTGCGCCTGACGAACATGCCGACCGTGCAGATCGACCTCGGGTACCTCACCAACGACCTCGACGCCGCGGTGCTCTCCAACCCGCGGGCGCGCGACGCCATCGCCGAAGCGATCCTCATCTCCGTGAAGCGTCTGTACCTGCTCGGTCAGGACGATCAGCCGACCGGAACGTTCACGTTCGCCGAGTTGCTCGCCGAAGAGCTGTCTTCCTCCGAACGTTCCTGACGTCTCGTTCCCGAACGCTCAGTGCGCACCGACGGGTGTGCGCTCCCCGATGTCGACCATGCTCACCGTCGCGGTGTGGATGAGACGCTCCAGGGCAGCCTCGACGTCTTCCTTCCACCCGTGATCCCGATTCAGCTCGAGCCGTAGGCGCGGGAACCGATGATGGGGCGCGACGATTTCGAAGCCGTTGTCCTCGAGGAATTCGGCGGGGATCATGCACTCCTCGGGGGAGCACTCGCGGGCCGCTGTGGCTGACGCCATCCCGTGTGTGTCGATCGGCCCGGTTCCGTCGGTGTTGCGGATACCGAACGCCTCGAGCGCGCGAACACCGCGGCGCACCAGATCGGCCACCACGGCTTGGATCAACGTGGTTCCCAGATTCTGTTCTTCACCGGCCGGCTCGAGCCGAAGGCTGGTGAGGAGGACGGCGTCGGCACCGACCGGAGCGGTCGGGAGAAGCTGCGCGCGCGGCACGGTCCGCGGGGGAGCGTAGAGGGCGCTGCCGACCGGCTTGCCGTCCATGACGGCCACCTGTCCGCACGATCCCCATTCGAGCATGACCATGGAGAGCCAGGCTTCCTTCTCGAACTCCTGATCGCAGAATCCGCGCGAACTGTGGATCGCCGCGGGATCCATTTCCCAGAAGACACAGCGACGAGCGTGGGCGGAGAGCTTGTCCAAGCCGTCGAGAGTGAGCGATGTGACGTGAGTCGACACTGGCTAGCTCAGCCTCCATATGTCACTACCGCAGATCATTCGACATCCTCTGGTATTCAACGTTTTTCGCCCCCGATAGTTCTGCTGGAGTCGGTCCGTCAGCGGCCACTGTCACAGTGACGGATCACCCGCGGGTACTTCTACCTCTCTCAGGCGCTCATGAATCGGCCTTCTGTGCCTCCATCATCCCAACGATCCTCTGAAGATCGTCCACCGAACCGAACTCGACCACAATCTTGCCCTTGCGCTTGCCGAGGCTGACCGTGACCCTCGTGTCGAACGAATCCGACAGCCGCTCGGCGACGTCCTGCAGGCCCGGCATCTGGATTGGCTTGCGGCGCTGGGCGGGCTGCGCCGCCTGGTCGTCGCTGCGGTTGGCGAGCGTCACCGCCTCCTCCGTCGCGCGAACAGACATGCCCTCCGCGACGATGCGTGCCGCCATCACCTCCTGCGCGTCGGCTCCGGCCTCGAGCGACAACAGGGCGCGAGCGTGCCCGGCCGACAGCACACCCGCCGCGACGCGGCGCTGCACGGGAATCGGCAATTTCAACAGTCGGATCATGTTCGTCACCACGGGACGCGAGCGACCGATCTTCGCCGCCAGTTCCTCGTGGGTCACCTCGAACTCTTCGAGCAACTGCTGGTACGCCGCGGCCTCTTCGAGCGGGTTCAGCTGCACGCGGTGGATGTTCTCCAGGAGCGCGTCGCGAAGCATGGCGTCGTCGCCGGTCTCGCGAACGATCGCCGGGATCGTCTCCAGCTCGGCTTCCTGGCTGGCACGCCACCGACGCTCGCCCATGACGAGCTGGAACTTGCCGTCGTCGAGCGGACGCACCACGATCGGCTGCATCAACCCGAACTCACGGATCGAGTGGACGAGTTCGGCGAGAGCGTCGTCGTCGAACACCTGACGCGGCTGCTTGGGGTTCCGCTCGATCAGGTCGGGGGCGATCTCCCGGTACACCGCCCCGGTGGGGGAGGGGAGGGGTTGAGCACCGTTCCCGGATTCGCCGTCGGCGCCGTTGCTCCCTCCATTGTTTCCCGTGGACGCGGGAGCGGTCTTCTCGTCCGTCGCAGAGTCCGACGAGTTCGGCGCGGGAGCGGTCAGTACGGTGCGTCGGTCCGCGCCGATCACGACGTCCGCGGCGGCGTTGCCCAGCCCCGGTCCCGTCGTGGTCGGTCCCGTAGGAATGAGCGCGGCCAGTCCACGGCCAAGTCCACCCTTACGCGTCTGACTCATCGCTGCTCCTGCTTCGTGATGTGTGCGGTGCGTGCTGCGAGTTCACGTCCCGCGTCGAGGTAACTCATGGCACCCCGCGAGCCGGGGTCGTAATCGAGCACGGTCATGCCGTACCCGGGCGCTTCGGACACCTTCACGCTGCGGGGAATGACGGCACGGAGGACGGCGTCACCGAAGTGGGTGCGGACCTCTTCGGCCACCTGGTCGGCCAACTTGGTGCGCCCGTCGTACATCGTGAGAAGGACCGTCGACACGTGGAGATCCGGGTTGAGATGTGCCTGCACCAGTTCGATATTCCGCAGCAGCTGTCCCACACCCTCGAGGGCGTAGTACTCGCACTGGATCGGGATCAGAACTTCCTTGGCCGCGACCATCGCGTTCACCGTGAGCAGTCCGAGCGAGGGCGGGCAGTCGATCAGGATGAAGTCGGCATCCACCTCGCCGAGAGCCTTCTCCGAGAGCGCGCCCTTGAGCCGTCCCTCGCGGGCGACCATGGAGACCAATTCGATCTCGGCGCCGGCGAGGTCGATCGTGGCCGGAATGCAGAACAGCCGGTCGTTGTGCGGACTCTTCTGGATCGCCTCCGCAGCCGTCACCTCACCGAGGAGAAGCTCATAGCTGGACGGCACACCGGAGTGGTGGGCGACGCCCAACGCCGTGCTGGCGTTGCCCTGCGGGTCGAGGTCGATGACCAGAACGGTGAGTCCCTGAACCGCGAGGGCGGAGGCGAGGTTGACCGCGCTCGTCGTCTTACCGACGCCGCCCTTCTGATTGGCGATCGTGAGGATCCGCCGTTCGGGCGGCTTCGGCAGACTCACCGAGTGGGGGTGCAGTACCTGACTCGCGCGGTGCGCGGCGGCACCGATCGGAGTCTCCTCGACGGAGATTCCGTTGTAGGGGGCCGTGAATCCGTCGTCTCCGTTCCCGGAGCTCGTCGCCTGGTCGGATTGATGGTCGGTTTCACGTGAAACTGTTTCACGTGAAACGGCGGATTCAGGCCCACCCGACATTGACTACTCCTTCAATTGGGAATCGCTCGTTACTCGACATATTCACTCCCTAGTCACCGTGGACATCGTCATCGACGCTGACGGCGTTTCGGTACACGTTCTGCCCGAACGACAACGGTGGGGACAGGAAGCAGGCCCACTCCGCATTCCACGATATCCAGCTTGCCAGCACCCAACCGAGTCAGGGAAGCGCGATCACGGGAAATCTCTTCGGCGGCGCTCGAACCTTTCAATGCGAGCATTCTCCCATGCTCGTGGATAAGCGGCAGCGACCACTTGGCCAACTTCTCCAACGGCGCCACCGCGCGGGACGTCACGACGTCTGCGCCGCCGGCTTCCTTCACCACCCCCGACTCCTCGGCCCGGCCCCGGACCACCAGCACGTCCAGACCGTTCGACTCGACGAACTCAGCGAGGTACACCGACCGTCGCAGCAGCGGCTCCACCAACGTGATCCGGAGATCGGGTCGGGCGATCGCGAGTGGGATACCGGGCAACCCGGCACCGCTGCCGACATCGACGACCGACTCACCCTCGGCGATCAGTTCACCGACGACGGCACAGTTGAGGAGATGGCGTTCCCAGAGTCGCGGAACCTCCCGGGGCCCGATCAACCCCCGCTCGACACCGTCGGTCGCCAGCGACTTGTAGTAGCGCTCCGCGATATCGAATCGTTCACCGAACACCTGGCGTGCCGCCGCTTGTTCGTCCCATTCGGCCGGCTCTCCACCATTCGGTTCCACGTGAAACATCCTCCCGCGAATAACGCGAAATCAACAAACACAGCTTCTTTATTATCCGCCCTCCGTCACGACTATGTCCCTTAACTCGAACGCGCAACGCCGGAACAGTGTCGAGCCGCACCCCCTTCCGGTGGGGGAGGGGAGGGGTTGGGTGTGCACTGGCGGTGAAGCACCCGTTCGACTCGGCGGTGTCCCGCCGTCGCCTCGCCGGTGAACCCTCTCTGCGATGGATCTCGCGCACATCGCGTCATTTGGTTCTGCGGATCAACATCGGGGCGATCGACGCGCGCATGTTTCACGTGGAACAGGCGGCGGATCGCAAGGGGGCTGTCTGGGGCCGGCCGTATCCCGGCCCGAGATTGTTCTGCGCCGGTGCGCGCCCGGGACGTTGGTCCGTCTGATCGCATTCGGCGCGGGCGGTTTCACGTGGAACAACTGTCCTAGTGTTTCACGTGGAACAGAACCGACCCGTCCGTGCATTACCCGGCCGCCGTCCCAACTCGGCAGACGCAAGGGTCCAGCGCATGGCCGACCTCACAACTAAGGCGAAGCCATCCACGCCTACTCGACGCTAGCTCTCGACAGCTTCACTCCGACGAAGCCCGAGTTTTCAATCATCACAGTGACGAAACTCCCGGGTGTGGTTGGGTGGGTGAAACTACAACCTAAATTCCTTCGAAAACGTCCAAAATGGACGGCCCGTGGACTCCACATACGCGATGGGTCAGACCGTGGTGTCCGGGAAGGAGTGGTGCTCGTGAGCGACGAGCCAACGACCATCTTCCTTTCGCAACCCCACTGTGAGGCGGAGCCGGTTCTCCGGATTGTCGGCGAGCTCCGCTTCCATTCCACAGCGGAGGAGCGCATGGGCGAACGCAACATCCTCGCCGACCGTCACATCCAATGACAGCATCTCGAACCTGGCACCCTGCGACTGCCATTCGAAGAACGGCGGCCATGTCTCGCGATACGCATCGATTCCACGAGCGCCCTCGTATGGCGGTGGCACGTCGAACATCACGATGTCGTCGGAGTGGTCCGCGAGAACCCCGGCCATGTCGCCACTGTGCACAGCCTCAGCCCAACGGTCGATCAGATCCCGGATCTGTCGTTCGTCCTCGCTCATCGTTCACTCCATCCAGTCGACGGCACCGCTTCGATCGCTTCAATGATGTGGACTTCGAGAAGCATCGAAACTCATCGCACCGAACCACTGACGCGGGAGTGGTATGTCTCGAGACATCGCGGACACTTGCGGATCGTTCCGCTCACCATCGCCGGATGAGCAGAGGAGAGCTTCGATGGACCCCGCACCCTTCTCCACGATCCCAGCAGTCGTCGGCGGCAGGAGAGTAACTCGATCGCTTCGCCCACAGCGCCCCGACGGATTCACGTGCGGGCGGCCCCTTCAAAACTGAGCGAGGTGCGGCATCCCAATTTTGACCCCCGCCCATAGACCCGGGCTCGAGTCCACTCGGCCTAGGCCGCCGAGGTTATTGAAAGAGTTCCAGACGATGCCGGCGACCCCACCTACTTGCGGGGATATCGTCAGCGATTCTCGCTTCCCGCCGCTGATCGATGGGGCGCATCGCCGGGTGGACTCGGCCGCCTCCGGGACGTCCGAGACGGTGAAGAGTCATCTCGTCGAAGCGCTCGCGCGCACGCCGCGATCGAGAGCGAGCTGCGGGTGCTCTGGTCCATCCTGGAAACCCTCATCCGGACGGTGAACAAGGCGAAGGTAGACGGCACGATCGGGGGCGAAGGTCGGCGGACCGGTGGCGAAGTTACCCGCCCGCACTGTCCACGAAGTCCTGAGACAGCGCAGTCACGCGACGGTGGCGCACGAAATCTCGCCGCGGACACCCGACCTCTCGGTGGGGGAGGGGAGGGGTGCGTGTTTCACGTGAAACGAAACGAAGCCAAAGTGACGGATCGCGACATACGGACAGCGAAAAGACGGGGCTCCCGGAGATGGATCCGGGAGCCCCGCCTTGGTGATGCTTCTGTGGATCAGTCCTTGATGACGACCACGCGACGTGAAGGCTCGGCGCCTTCGCTCTCGCTCGACACGCCATCGACCTTCGCGACCGCGTCGTGAACGATCTTGCGCTCGAACGGCGTCATCGGAGCGAGCTCCTCGCGTTCACCGCTCTCGAGTACGCGGCGGGCAGCCGAGGAACCCAGCTCGGTCAGTTCGGCGCGACGGCCGGCACGCCATCCGGCGATGTCGAGCATCAGGCGACTACGTTCGCCCGTCGCCTGCTGCACGGCGAGGCGAGTCAGTTCCTGGAGTGCGTCCAGCACCTCACCCTTGCGCCCGACCAACTTGGTGAGATCGTCTCCACCGTCGATGCTGACAACAGCACGGTCACCCTCGACGTCCAGGTCGATATCGCCGTCGAAGTCGAGTACGTCGAGCAGCTGCTCCAGGTAGTCGCCGGCGATTTCCCCTTCCTCGATCAGGTAGTCGTCAGAATCGGAATCCACCTCGGTGTCCGGGTTCTGCGTCGTTGCAGTCACGTCTGTCTCATCTCCGTCCACTGCGATGTCAGGCTCACTAGCCATGCTCGTTCTCTTTTCTGAATCAGCGCCGCTTGCGCTTGGGGGACTTTCCGCGGTTGGACTGGGGGCGGGCACCGGGCTTCGGCTTCGACGTACCCGCAGCCGAACCGTCACCACTCACCTGATCGGAGGCGCTGTCTTCGACGACGCCCTCGACGATCTCCGGCTCGTCCGCTGAGGAAGAACCGTCCGTTGCGGTCGCGGACTTCTTCTTTTTCTTGGTGAGATCGGGACGTGCACCGGGCTTCGGAGCGTTGTCCGCCCGGCGTGCGATGGCAGCCTGCTTCTTCTCTTCCTCTTCTTGGTCGATGCGACGGAAGACGATGTGCTGCTGCGCGTACGTCCAGATGTTGTTACTCACCCAGTACAGGAGGATCGCGATGGGGAGGAACGGACCACCGACGAGCACACCGAGCGGGAAGACCCACAGCGCGAGCTTGTTCATGATCGCGGACTGCGGGTTGGCGGCGGCCTCGGGGCTCTGCCGAGCCACAGAAGCGCGCGAGTTGAAGTGGGTCGCGATGCTGGCGATGACCATCAGCGGAACCGCGACAACGGCGATGTTCAGCACGGTGGGGATCGGGCCGTAGGCAGCAAACGCGTCGAGCTGTTCCTTCGGCATGGTGATCCAGGCCGAGATGGGAGCGCCGAACAGTCGAGCACTCAGGAAGGACTGCACGTCCTCGACGCTGAAGAAGTAGTTCGGCGTGTTCGCGTTCGCCTCGACCGACATGCCGAGCTGCCCGAATCCGGTGCCGGTGCGGTTGAACGAGCGAAGCACGTGAAACAGGCCGATGAAGACCGGAGCCTGCGCGAGAACCGGGAGGCAGCCCATGATGGGGTTGAACCCGTGCTCCTTCTGGAGCTTCTGCATCTCGACGGCCTGACGCTGGCGGTCGCCGGAGTACTTCTTCTGCAGAGCCTTGATCTGCGGCTGAAGTTCCTGCATCTGGCGCGTCGTGCGAACCTGCTTCACGAACGGCTTGTACAGCACGGCACGCAGCGTGAACACGAGGAACACCACGGAGAGTGCCCATGTGACACCGCTGTCCGGCCCGAGGAAGGGAATGGCACCGAATATCTTGTGCCAGACCCACAGGATCCCGGACACCGGATAGTAAATGAAGTCGAGCACGGCTCTATGTACTCCT
This sequence comes from Rhodococcus sp. P3_B8, assembly GCF_056402775.1. NCBI lineage: Bacteria > Bacillati > Actinomycetota > Actinomycetes > Mycobacteriales > Nocardiaceae > Rhodococcus > Rhodococcus sp. P3_B8. The sequence continues at coordinate 78,382 of NZ_JBFUGT010000001.1, read as the reverse complement.
CTGTTCGTCCACGTTCGCCGGACAGCAACGACGGCCACCCGCATGACGGTCGCGACGGGCAGGGACCGGGTCCCACCCACCAGGGTGCCAGGGGGCACACTTCGCCAACCGAACCACCGTCAAAAAAAGGCCTTTGATCGCCCCGTGGGTACGCAGGGATTCCACCGCGTACTCGCTACAGGTCGGCATGAACCGGCAGGTCGGCATCCTCAGGGGCGACACATACGTCCGGTAGAGCTCGATGAAGAAAATGAGAGTGCGCGCCGGTAACGCACGGACCGACTTCCACGCGGAAGAGGCCGAGGAGGTGGCCTCGGCCGTGTCGGCGCGCGACTCGTGGAGTGCGCTTTTCATGCGGAGGTACTCACGGGCGCAAGAAGGTCCAATCGAAGGAGACCTGCACGAAGTTGCTTCTCCAGGTCCCGGCTACTTGCAGTCGCAGCTCCCGGAAGAGCCCGAATCACCACATCGGTTCCCCGTGGAACCACGTCCACGAGGTCGATGCAGATATGACGAAGCCGGCGTGCGACTCGATGTCGAATCACCGCCGGCCCGACAGCCTTACTCACAACCAGTCCGAATCGCGGACCGCCGCTACTCACCAGCTCATCTGCCTGCGCACGGTCGAATGCGTGCACAACCAGGTCGCGTCTTCCCATCCGACGACCACGTCGCACAGTCAACGAAAAATCTGAATGACGACGCAATCGGTGCGGCTCAGGCAACACCCCGAGCTCCCGAACCCAGTGTCGGGATCAGGCGGTGAGAGATTCGCGGCCCTTACGGCGACGCGCCGAAACGATTGCACGACCCGCACGGGTCCGCATACGAAGACGGAAGCCGTGAACGCGCGCGCGGCGTCGGTTGTTCGGCTGGAACGTCCGCTTGCCCTTGGCCACGGTCAACACTCCTCGAAGTTCATCGACGCCTCCCGGCGTCATGGATCTAACATTGGCGAAAACTCAGGTGTTCATCCACAGGGTGGGGATGGAACGACCTCGAAACTGGACTCGAGCCAGCACGAAACCGCCACCTCACCACAGGGTGACTGTTCGAGAGTACTTACCACTCACGGTCAGGTCAAACTCGCTCACCTGCGATTCCCCCGCGAATCGGTTGACCGACACGCCGAGGATCGACAAATGCTTGCACCCCAACTTCCAATGTGCCAAACCGCTGTGAGGTTGCCGACACTGTTGCTAGCGTCTATGCATGGTCTCGCCGATGAACCCTGATCGAGTGCCCGGCTCTCGACTTCACCGTTCTCATCTGCATATTCACCACAATTCATCCACAGGGCACAGATGGTGTGCCGCTTCGGATCGCCACGAGGGTTGTTGACACCCTTCACTTCCCGGGTCCGTGAACCCGCTCATCCAGGTTTCGCATGCATAAGCGCAGGTCAGCGCGCTGGATCTGGACTCCTCTCCATGCAACGGCGTCTCGACAGGGGGCGTCTGCACTTTGTCCACATCTGTGGATAATTGTGTGGAAACACAGTTCAGATGGCATATTCGTAGGTCCGTACGGGGTCCATCCTCAGGTCGGGGAAGCTACCGATTCCACCTCGACGACGGCACCGACACTCGACTCGGCACCGCTGGCGCCGAGTCCGCGAACACACTGGGGAGGAACCACGTGAACGACGATCCGAATGCGCTCGCACGGATCTGGATCGACGTCGTCGCAGACCTCACATCCGATTCGCCCGGCGGCGATCTGCCGCCGCTGACGAGGGGACAGAAGGCGTGGTTGGCGCTCGTCAAACCGCTGACGCTCGCACAGGGCTTCGCGCTCCTGTCCGTTCCGTCGCCCTTCGCGCAGGAGGCGATCGAACGGGATCTCCGTGAACCGATCCTCCACGCCCTCGGCCGGCATCTCGGTGAGCAGGTCGAAGGCCTCGGTGTGCGTATCGCGGCCCCGGTCGACGACGAGCCCGAATCCGATCCGCCGAGCCGGGACCACCGGCCCGAACCGGAACCTCTCCACACACCTCGCCACCTCGAGCCCTCCGTCACCAGTTCCGGGTCGTTCCGCAGGCGCCGGTTCGGTTCCGGAGAGGATCAGCCCTACTCCGACACGACGGACTTCGAGGAAGTCGACGACGACCGCGAGGCCCTCGCCAGCGTCCACGAATCCTGGCCGTCGTACTTCACGAAGCCCCCGTCCGGCCCGGCACCGTCGGCGACCGGGGGGAACAGCCTCAACGCGAAGTACACATTCGACACGTTCGTGATCGGCTCGTCCAACCGGTTCGCCCACGCCGCGGCGGTCGCCATCGCCGAGGCGCCGGCACGCGCGTACAACCCGTTGTTCGTGTGGGGTGCGTCCGGCCTCGGCAAGACGCACCTCCTGCACGCCGCCGGCCACTACGCCCAGCGGCTGTTCCCGGGGATGCGGGTGAAGTACGTCTCCACCGAGGAATTCACCAACGACTTCATCAACAGCCTCCGCGACGACCGCAAGGTGGCGTTCAAGCGCCGCTACCGCGAGACCGACGTGCTGCTGGTCGACGACATCCAGTTCATCGAGGGCAAGGAAGGTATCCAGGAGGAGTTCTTCCACACCTTCAACACCCTGCACAACGCGAACAAGCAGATCGTCGTCTCGTCCGACCGGCCGCCGAAGCAGCTGGCGACACTCGAGGAACGACTGCGTACCAGGTTCGAATGGGGCCTGATCACCGACGTTCAGCCACCTGAACTCGAGACCCGCATCGCGATCCTCAGCAAGAAGGCCCGGATGGACCGGCTCGAGGTGCCCGACGACGTCCTCGAGTTGATCGCCTCCCGGATCGAACGCAACATCCGGGAACTCGAGGGTGCCCTCATTCGTGTGACGGCGTTTGCGTCCCTGAACAGGCAACCCCTGGACCTCACGCTCGCCGAGGTGGTGCTGCGCGACCTGATGCCGGACTCGTCGAGTCTCGAGATCAATGCGGCGACGATCATGGCGGTCACCGCGGAGTACTTCAACATGTCCATCGACGACCTCTGTGGCCCCGGTAAGGCACGTCCGCTGGCGTCCGCCCGCCAGATCTCCATGTACCTGTGCCGCGAGCTCACCGATCTGTCCCTGCCGAAGATCGGGCAGACTTTCGGCCGCGACCACACCACCGTCATGTACGCGGACAAGAAGATTCGCAAGGAGATGACGGAGCGGCGCAAGGTCTACGACCAGGTCCAGGAGCTGACCGCCCGGATCAAGCAGCGCTCCAAGAGGTAGTCACCGACACCTGCCTCCCCTGTGCCCCTGGTAGCTCGCCTACCGGGGGCACAGGTCGTTTCGGGGGAACCGCAGTCTCGCGGGCAACTCGAGGGGCTCCTCGAGCCGGTCCTCGAGGGTTGGCTCGAGCGGGTCCTCGAGGTACCGCTCGAGGGTCTACTCGAGGCTTGCGCGAACCCCCGCCGACACGACACGCCGATGCAACACGCCGACGCCGGGACCTGGGATAAAGCATGCACACCTGTGGATAAGTGTGGGGATGAGGTGGAATCTCTGTGGACAGAACGTGCAGAACTTTGAACAACCTCGAGTAGTCCACATGGGTGCCGGATTGGTCCTCGAGTTTGTCCTCGAGAATTCCCCACACGACGACGCGGACGGACCAGCGGCTACACGCCTTCGTCCACAGATTCCACAGGACCTAATAGTACTTCTCATTAATTCTTATAAAAACCTCTTTGAAAACAGGGTTGGGGACAGCGTCGGTTCACAGGCCTCGGTCGGCGACTCGAGGACGCGACGGTTCCGCTTTCAACTTCGTCCTCGAGGGCATACGGTTATGCATCGCCGCTCTGTGAAAGACTGCAGTGCTGTGGTCACGGCCCGACCGTGGCGAACAACCGTGCCTACCGAGAGGAACAACCCGGCGATGGAGCTTGGAAGCCTGAAGTTTCGTGTCTCCCGGGAAGAATTCGCTGATTCAGTGGCATGGGTCGCTCGCAGTCTGCCGTCGCGGCCTCCTGTCCCCGTTCTCGGCGGTGTTCTCCTGGACGCGACCGAGCAAGGGTTGACGGTTTCCGGATTCGACTACGAGGTGTCGGCCCAGGTCAGGGTCGCAGCCGAGGTCGGAAGCGCCGGTCAGGTCCTCGTCTCCGGCAAGCTTCTCGCCGACATCACGAAGTCGCTTCCCAACAAGCCGGTAGACGTGACCCTCGAAGGCACCCGCGTGCTGATCACGTGCGGAAGCGCCAAGTTCTCCCTGCCCACGATGCCGGTCGAGGACTATCCCCAGCTTCCGCAGCTGCCGCAGCAGACCGGCTCGATTCCCGCCGACGTGTTCTCCGAAGCGATCAGTCAGGTGGCTGTCGCGGCGGGCAAGGACGACACCCTGCCGATGCTCACCGGCATCCGCGTCGAGATCGAACGCAACGCGATCGTGCTCGCCGCCACCGACCGGTTCCGTCTCGCAGTCCGTGAACTCGAGTGGTCGCCGGCGAACCCCGACACCACCGCGGCCGTCCTCATCCCCGCAAAGACGCTCTCCGAATCGGCGAAAACGCTTGCAGGAGATGCCACTTCGCCGGTCGAGCTGGCGCTCGGTTCGGGTTCCGCGGTCGGCAACGACGGGCTCCTCGGCATCGTCAACGACGGCCGCCGCACCACCACCCGGTTGCTGGACGCCGAGTTCCCGAAGTTCCGGCAGCTGCTGCCGTCCGAGCACACGGCACTGGCCACCGTCGAAATCGCTCCGCTCGTCGAGGCGATCAAGCGTGTTGCCCTCGTCGCCGAGCGCGGCGCGCAGGTCCGCCTGCAGTTCTCCACCGAGGGACTTCTCCTCTCCGCGGGTGGCGACGATGCGGGTCGCGCAGAAGAAGGCTTGAACGCGGTCTTCCAGGGTGAGCCGCTCACGATCGCCTTCAACCCCGGCTACCTGATCGACGGACTGTCCTCGCTGCACAGCGAGCAGGTGCTGTTCGGTTTCACGACCCCCAGCCGCCCCGCCGTGCTGCGCCCGGCCACCGAGGACGAGATCGAGCCCGACGATTCCGGCAACTTCGCGGCGCCGGAGAGCGCGTACACGTACCTGCTGATGCCGGTGCGTCTCCCGGGCTGACGGTTTCGCGAAAGCGAAACCAGCACTGCCGAACGAAATCTCACGAGTGGACGGAGATCACGATGCAGATCGGGTTGGTCGGGCTCGGAAAGATGGGATTCAACATGCGCGAGCGGTTGCGCGCGCACGGGCACGAGGTGGTCGGTTACGACCCCCGCCCCGAGGTCACGGATGTGGCGTCGCTCGCGGAACTCGCGACACGACTCGAGTCTCCCCGAGTCGTGTGGGTGATGGTTCCGGCGGGAAAGATCACCCAGGACACGGTGACCGAGCTGTCGTCGGTGCTCGAGACCGGCGACCTGGTGATCGACGGCGGCAACTCGAGATACACCGACGACAAAGTCCACGGTGAGCTGCTGGGTTCCCGCGGCATCGGCTACCTCGACTGCGGTGTGTCCGGCGGAGTCTGGGGACTCGAGAACGGCTACGGCCTGATGGTCGGCGGATCGGAGGCGGACGTCGAGCGGGCGCTGCCCATCTTCGACGCTCTGCGCCCCGAGGGTGAGCGCGCGGACGGCTTCGTCCACGCCGGCCCGGTCGGTGCAGGCCACTACGCGAAGATGATCCACAACGGCATCGAATACGGACTGATGCAGGCGTACGCCGAGGGCTACGAGCTGCTCGAGGCGGAAGACCTCGTCACGGACGTCCACGGTGTGCTGCGCGCGTGGACCAAGGGCACAGTGGTCCGGTCGTGGCTGCTGGAGCTGCTCGTCAAGGCATTGGGTGAGGATCCCGATTTCGCCGAGATCTCCGGTTACACAGAAGATTCCGGTGAGGGTCGTTGGACCGTACTCGAGGCGATCGACCATGCCGTGCCCGCACCGGTGATCTCGGCCGCGTTGTTCGCGCGGTTCGCGTCCCGTCAGGACGATTCCCCCGCGATGAAGGCCGTCTCGGCGCTGCGCAACCAGTTCGGTGGTCACGCCGTGAAGACGGCGGCAGGCGAGGCAGAAGCCGGTTCTGGAACGTAGGTGTTCGTTCGCGCACTCTCGCTCAGAGACTTCCGTTCCTGGGACGCTCTCGGTCTCACCCTGCGTCCGGGCTGCACCGTCTTCGTCGGACCCAACGGTCACGGCAAGACGAACGTGCTCGAGGCGCTCGGCTACCTGTCGACCCTGTCGTCTCATCGGGTCAGCTCGGACGCCCCGCTGATCCGGACGGGTACCGGTCAGGCGTTCGCCGGGGCGACCGTCGTCAACGCCGGCCGGGAACTGACCGTCGATCTCGAGTTGAACGAGGGCAAGTCCAACCGGGCACGAATCAACCAGTCACCCACCCGGCGGCCGCGAGAGATTCTCGGGATTCTGCAGACGGTGCTGTTCGCGCCGGAGGATCTGTCGCTGGTCCGCGGTGACCCGGGGGATCGGCGACGCTACCTCGACGAACTCCTCACGGCCCGTATTCCGCGGATGGCGGCGGTACGCGCCGATTACGACCGGGTGCTGCGGCAGCGGTCGGCGCTGCTCAAGACCGCGGGCGGCGCGTTGCGACGGGTGTCCCGCGGCAGCGGCCGGCCGAGCGAAGACGGCGCGAGTGCCCTTGCCACGCTGGAGGTCTGGGACGGTCATCTCGCCGCACACGGCGCAGAGCTGCTCGCCGGGCGGCTCCACCTCGTCCACGATCTCGCTCCCCACCTGGCCGAGTCGTACCAATCGCTGGCGCCGGAATCGAGGCCCGCGAGCATCCGCTACCGCTCGAGTCTGGGCTCCTCGCTGCCACCGGAGTTCACCGAACCGGCTCGAGTGCCCGAGGCGGGTGACATCGCGTTTCTCGAGGAGCGATTCCTCCAGGAGCTGTCCGTGATGCGCTCCAAGGAAATCGAGCGCGGTGTGTGTCTCGTCGGACCGCATCGTGACGATCTCGAACTGCACCTCGGCGACACCCCGGCGAAGGGATTCGCGAGTCACGGTGAGTCGTGGTCGTTCGCGCTCTCGTTGCGGCTGGCGGGATTCGCCCTGCTGCGCTCGGACGGCAGCGATCCCGTCCTCATGCTCGACGACGTGTTTGCCGAACTCGACCGTCGTCGACGGCGCGCACTCGCCAAGGTCGCGTTGGACGCGGAACAGGTGCTGATCACAGCCGCCGTGCCGGAAGATGTTCCGGAGGAACTCGACGCCGTCCGATTCGGTGTGGAGGCCCGCGACACCGACCGAGGACGGATATCGCACATCGTGGAAGAGCCGGAGGACCGCAGTGACGGATGATCTCGAACCCACCGCACCGGCTGCGGCCCCCGAACCGGAGGTGAAGGGAATCGACCTCGCCCGCCGCGCCCTCGAAGAGGCGCGTGCCGCGGCGAAGGCGAGCGGAAAATCCGTCGGTCAGGGCCGCCGATCCGGAACCGGTGTCCGGGCCCTGCGCGCCCGGCGTCGACGCGGATGGTCGGGTCCGGGACCGGACGACCGCGATCCGCAGCCGTTCGGTGCACTGACCAACGCGATCGCGAAACAGCGCGGCTGGTCGCCCAAGGTGTCCGAGGGGACGGTCCTCGGTCGGTGGGTGCAGGTGGTCGGTGAGGACATCGCCGCGCACGCCGAACCGACGGGGCTGCGGGACGGGATCCTGAGCGTCTCCGCGGAGTCGACGGCCTGGGCGACGCAGCTTCGGATGATGCAGTCGCAGATTCTCGCGAAGATCGCCGCGGCCGTCGGCGACGGCGTCGTGAAGTCGTTGCGGATCACCGGTCCGACCGCTCCGAGCTGGCGAAAAGGGGAACGGCACATCCGGGGGCGCGGCCCCCGGGACACGTACGGATAGGCCGGAGCGGACGTTCGGTTCCTGGTTTTGTCTATTACCCGGTGTTACAGTTACTCCAGGTTTTCGAGTGAACTGTGCCACAGGCCTCCGTCGTGGCGCAGCCGCCGGCACGAAGGAGTAACGAGATGTCCGCCCCGACTGCACCCCGGAACGCGATCCCCGAACCGGACCACATCCTGTTGCAGGCCAGGAACGTGGAGTTCGACTGGTCGAACCTCCCCATGCACTGGATCCCGGGCGACCCGTTCAGCACGCACGTCCTCAACGTCCTGCACCTCCTCCTGCCCGCGGGCGAGGAGTGGTTCGTCGAGACGTTCAAAGAGGCACTGCCGCTGATCGAGGACGAGCAGCTCCGCGACGACGTCGTCGGATTCATCGGCCAGGAGGCGATGCACGCCAACGCCCACACCGGCGTTCTGGTGCACCTGAAGGAGAAGGGTCTCGACCCGACACCCTTCACCGAGCAGATGGAATGGACGTTCTCCAAGATCCTCGGCCCGCGACCGCTCACCGGTCTGCGCGAGAAGAACTACCTGATCGAGCGGCTGGCGGTCATCGCCGCGATCGAGCACATCACCGCGTTCCTCGGCGACTGGGTGCTCAACGCCGAGGGACTCGACCGCTCCGGCATGCATCCGACGATGCTCGATCTGCTGCGCTGGCACGGCGCCGAGGAGGTGGAGCACCGCTCCGTCGCATACGACGTCATGCGGTACTTCGACAAGCGTGAGTCCCGGCGGATCCGCACCCAGGTGATCGTCACCCCGGTGATCGTGTGGCTGTGGGTGCGCGGCACCCGTTTCCTCATGCGCAACGATCCGGAGCTCGCCCAGTGGTCGGCGCACCGGCGTAAGCCGCACCTGACCGATTTCTTCGCGGCAGGCAAGCGCGGCACCCTCCCGACGGCCCGGGAACTCGGCAAGCGGATGTCGACGTACTTCACGCGTTCGTACCACCCGAGCAACGAGGGTTCGACGGCGCAGGCCGTGAAGTACCTGGCCTCCTCGCCCGCGGCTCAGGCGGCCGAACGATGAAGCTGTCGCAGGTGCGGGAGGTGCTCACCGGGCAGGGCCTGCCCCGCTACGACGCTCCCCCGGACATCAAGGGGCGACCGCGCCCCGACCGCGCCATGCGGATCACCGAGGCCGTGGCCGCCAAGTACCTCCGCGTTCTCACCGCATACGAATACAACCCGGGCGTCGCCGGTCACAACCCGGACGTGGCGATGAAACTGGTTGTCTCCCAACGCGACGTCGTCGCACGGGACGAGAACGTCGTCCAGTTGCGGTTCGAAGCCGAGGACGGTGCGGAACTGCCTGCGTGGCAGCCGGGTTCGCACCTCGACTTCCACCTGCCGTCCGGGCTGCGACGTCAGTACTCGCTGTGCGGGGACCCGTCCGACCGCACGGGCTACAGTGTTGCCGTCCGCCGGATCCCCGAGGGCGGTGGGGGATCCCTCGAGATGCACGCGCTCGAACCCGGCACCCCGGTGACGGTGCGCGGGCCCCGCAACGGGTTTCCCTTCGTCGGCGAGGGGAGTGCGCTCTTCGTCGCCGGCGGAATCGGTATCACGCCGATCCTGGCGATGGTCCGGGCGGCGCGCGACCTCGGAATGGACTGGCAGTTCGTGTACTCCGGCCGGTCGCGGGAGTCGATGCCTTTCCTCGACGAGATCGAAACATTCGATCGGTCACGGGTTTTCATCCGACCCGACGACGAGTTCGGACTGCCGACCGCCGGGGAGTTGCTGGAGCGTGCCGCGCCGGGCGGCGCCGTCTACTGCTGCGGACCGACACCGATGCTGGAGTCGGTACGCCGCGCGTTCCCCGGAAGCCCCGCCACCGCATTGCATTTCGAACGCTTCGGGGCACCGCCGGTGCTCGACGGCACCGAATTCGAAGTGCAGCTTCTCAGCACCGGTGAGGTGCTCACCGTCCCCGCCGACGAATCCGCACTGACGGTGATCAAGAAGACGATGCCCGGAGTGGGGTACTCGTGCCAGCAGGGATTCTGCGGCACCTGCCGGGTGAAGGTGCTGTCCGGAACCCCGGATCACCGCGAGACGCGGCTCACCGACGCCGAGCAGGAGAACGAGATGCTGATCTGCGTGTCCCGCGCCGACAGCGGCCGTCTCGTCCTCGATCTGTAGTTCCCACCGTCGATCCCGTACCCGAACCCGCACGACCAGAGGACCCCACCATGACTCCATCCACATCCGGTACCGCCCGGCGGATCACCAACGGTTCCGTCGAACTTGCCGTGTTCGAGGAGGGCAACCCCGACGGCGAGACGATCGTGCTGGTGCACGGCTGGCCCGACACCCACGACCTGTGGAACCGGGTGGTGCCGTTCCTGACGGAACGGTTCCGGGTGGTCAGCTACGACAGCCGCGGCGCAGGCCGGAGCACCGTGCCCACCCGGGTCGAGGACTACCGACTGCCCGCCCTGGCCGGCGACCTGTTCGCGGTGATCGACGCCGTCAGCCCGGGCCGGCCGGTGCACGTGCTGGCCCACGACTGGGGATCGGTGGAGGCGTGGGAGGCGGTCTGCGAACCGGGAGCCCGCGCACGGATCGCGTCGTTCACCTCGGTCTCCGGGCCCAACCTCGATCACCTCGGCAAGTGGATGCGCCGTCGCATCTCGGACCGCAGCTTCGGCGGGCCGCTCGCGCAGGCCGTCGCGTCCGGCTACACCGTGCTGTTCCAGATCCCGGGCCTGGCGACGCTGCCGCTGCGGCTGTGGTTCTCCCGGCACTGGCCGGCGTTCCTGAAGTTCTTCGACCGCCTCGACCCCGCGCTGGTGCGTCCGGCGCCGACGCTGGCGGACGACATGGTGAACGGTCTCAAGTTGTACCGCGCGAACATCCGGACGAGTCTGCTGAGGCCGCGCGAGCGGCACACCGACGTCCCCGTCCAGCTCATCCTGAACAAGAACGACAAGGCGGTGCGGCCCGTCGGCTACGAGGACACCGAGAAATGGGCGCCCGACCTGCGGCGTCGAGAGGTCGACGCCGGGCACTGGTCGCCGATCTCGCACGCCGAGGACATCGCGCAACTCGCCGCGGAGTTCGTGCTGGACATCGAGGACCGGCGGTGGGCGGATCTCCCCGACGGCCCGTCCGAGAGCGCTTCTGCCTAGGTTTTCACTCCCGAGACGCCCTGAAAATTCGTCTACGGGGCGCTCAGGGGTGTCATAGCCCGCTCCTGGCGCTGACGTACCAGTAAGATGGCCGAGGTAACTAGCGGCAAGATTCCCGATTCTCGTCTCCCGCGTGCCCGACCAGGGCGGTGGGCGCCTGCGTCGGGCATTGGACGGAGAAGGAGAGCTACCCACCCGTGGCTGCCCAGAAGTCAGACAAAAGCACCTCCAGCAAGGACTACGGCGCTTCTTCCATCACCGTCCTCGAGGGACTCGAAGCTGTTCGTAAGCGACCGGGTATGTACATCGGTTCCACCGGTGAACGCGGTCTCCACCACTTGATCTGGGAAGTCGTCGACAACTCCGTCGACGAGGCCATGGCCGGCCATGCCACCAAGGTCGAGATCACCCTGCTCGAAGACGGTGGCGTCCAGGTCGTCGACGACGGTCGAGGCATCCCCGTCGGGATGCACGCCTCCGGTGTCCCCACCGTCGAGGTCGTCCTCACCCAGCTCCACGCCGGCGGCAAGTTCGACTCCGACTCCTACGCCGTGTCCGGCGGTCTGCACGGTGTCGGTATCTCCGTCGTCAACGCGCTGTCCACCCGGCTCGACGTCGACATCAAGCGTGACGGCTTCCAGTGGAACCAGACGTACACCGACTCGAAGCCGGGCGAACTCGTCAAGGGCGAAGCCACCAAGGAGACGGGCACCACGGTCACGTTCTGGGCCGACCCGAACATCTTCGAGACCACGGTCTACAGCTTCGAGACGGTCGCGCGCCGCCTCCAGGAGATGGCCTTCCTCAACAAGGGCCTGACGATCACCCTCACCGACGAGCGCGTCAGCGACGCCGAGGTCACCGAAGAGGTCGTCAGCCAGGTCGCCGACGCGCCGAAGACCGCCGAGGACGAGTCCGCCGAGGCGCATGCGCCTGCCGTGCACAAGGTGAAGACCCGCGTCTACCACTACCCGGGCGGCCTCGAGGACTACGTGCGGCACATCAACCGCACGAAGCAGCCGATCCACAACTCCGTCGTCGGATTCACCGCGAAGGGCACCGGCCACGAACTCGAGATCGCGATGCAGTGGAACTCCGGCTACTCGGAGTCGGTCCACACGTTCGCGAACACCATCAACACGCACGAGGGCGGCACCCACGAAGAGGGCTTCCGTTCCGCTCTGACGGCGACGGTCAACAAGTACGCGCTCGACAAGAAGCTCCTCAAGGAGAAGGACCCGAAGCTCACGGGTGACGACATTCGTGAGGGTCTCGCGGCGATCATCTCCGTGAAGGTTGGTGAACCGCAGTTCGAGGGTCAGACGAAGACGAAGCTCGGTAACACCGAGGTCCGGTCGTTCGTCCAGAAGGCGAGCAACGAGCACCTGTCGCACTGGTTCGAAGCGAACCCGGCCGACGCGAAGACCATCGTGAACAAGGCGGTGTCGTCGGCGCAGGCCCGCGTCGCCGCCCGCAAGGCCCGCGAACTGGTGCGCCGCAAGAGCGCCACCGACCTCGGCGGCCTGCCGGGCAAGCTCGCCGACTGCCGGTCCAACGATCCGAGCAAGTCCGAGATCTACATCGTGGAGGGCGACTCCGCAGGCGGCTCGGCCAAGTCCGGCCGCGACTCGATGTACCAGGCGATCCTGCCGCTGCGCGGAAAGATCATCAACGTCGAGAAGGCACGCATCGACCGTGTGCTGAAGAACACGGAAGTCCAGTCGATCATCACCGCGTTCGGCACGGGCATCCACGACGAATTCGACATCGCGAAGCTGCGGTACCACAAGATCGTGCTGATGGCCGACGCCGACGTCGACGGCCAGCACATCGCAACGCTGCTGCTCACGCTGCTGTTCCGCTTCATGCGGCCCCTCGTCGAGCACGGCCACGTGTATCTGGCGCAGCCCCCGCTGTACAAGTTGAAGTGGCAGCGCAGCGAGCCGGAGTTCGCGTATTCCGACCGCGAGCGCGACGTCCTGGTCAAGGCCGGCCTCGAGTCCGGCAAGAAGATCAACAAGGACGACGGCATCCAGCGTTACAAAGGTCTCGGCGAGATGAACGCCAAGGAACTGTGGGAGACCACGATGGATCCGACGGTGCGCGTCCTGCGTCTGGTGACGCTCGACGACGCAGCCGCAGCCGACGAGCTGTTCAGCGTTCTCATGGGTGAGGACGTCGAGGCCCGGCGAAGCTTCATCACCCGTAACGCCAAGGACGTCCGCTTCCTCGACGTCTAGGTATCCGGCACAAGAGATTACGGATGTCATGCAGCCACCGGCGGTCGGAAGACCCCGGTGGCTGCACCCGTCTGGGCCGGTTGCGGGACCGGGTCGCGCAGAAATCCGTCCTCGACTGTGAACCGCGATTCTGTGTAGCCTGGTCCGCTGATCCACCCCGCGACGGCAACGTCTGGGATCGGTGGTGCGCATGTTACTTAGAAGTAAGGATCGGGGAATTTCTGTGGTAAGAACGTTCCCCATGGGGATGTGATGAACTCGTTACATTCGGAAATCGGTGCGTCGGGCAGCGCTGCGCACAGCGCAACTGATCGATCACTTTCCTCTGTCGACGCGTGTCGTCCGGACCGGTACGACTGTCCCGCCGCAGACGCGGTCACGAGCACAGAGCGACAAGCTATGAGTGGTTGGAAAGGAAGCGTGGGATGAGCGACGATTCGCCGCCCCGGGCAAAGTTCTGGGATATCGAGGGCTGGGGCCTGCGGTGGAAGGTCACCGCGGTTCTCGCAGTTCCCGTCACCGTCGCCATGGTGCTCGGCGGGCTCCGTGTGCAGGGCGAGCTGAGTAACGCCGTCCACTTCACCGAGGCGGCCGACCAGATCGTCGTCGTCCCGGACATCGTGGCCCTCGAGGCCTCGATGGGTACCGTGACCAGTGGTTACGCCTCGGGCACCCTCACCAAGCAGGACCGCGAGGACGCGGAAGCCCTGATGAACGATGTGTCCGAACAGGCCCGGAACCCCGAACTGGATCCCGCCGTCGCGAGTTCCATCAACCAGACCGTCTCGGACGGCCGCGCCCTCCTGAATCTGATGGATTCCCCGGGCGTCGCCACCGACCTCCTCGCGGAACGCCAGCGCGCGTTCGCCGCGGACTTCATCCGCGAAGTGGACGACATCGTCCGTCCCATCGAAGACAGCGAAGTCGTCGACAAGGGCTACCAGCTGACCAACGCGTGGCAGGCGCAGCGTCGTCTGTTCGAACAGGCCATGGGCCTCGTGATCGTGAAGGACGTCTACGCCGGTCCCGACGGACGGGAGAAGGCCCGCACAGGCGACATCCCCACCTCGGCCGTCGTCGCGGCCGCCGGCGCCGAATCGAGCCTCCTCGACGTCCTCGACCGGTACTACCCCAAGGGTGATGCCCGTCTCGAGACGCTGCGAAACAACATCAACGACCGCAACGCCCTCATCGACCAGGGTTTGGCGGACGCGGCGCGCGGCGGGATGCTGCCCATCCTGCAGCTGCGCTCCTCGCTCATCGCGAGCCGTGACGTCTACCAGGAGCTGACCAGCGAAGCGGCGAAGGACATCGCGTCCACCGTGCAGGTCCGCGCGGCCGAGACCCGGTCCGCCGCGCTGCGTGACACGGCGATCGTCCTCGGAACCCTGCTCGCCGCGCTCGTCCTCGCGCTCCTCGTGTCGCGGTCGCTGATCGGTCCGATCCGCCGCCTGCGGTACGGCGCGCTGAAGGCCGCCCGCCGCGACCTTCCGGAGGCGATCGAGCAGATCAAGGCCAGTGACGATCCGCGGGCACTGTCGTTCGAGCCGGTGGCCGTGCACTCCTCCGAGGAGATCGGCCAGCTCGCCCGCGCCGTGGACGACATCCACGGGCAGGCACTCAAGCTCGCCGGTGAGCAGGCACAACTGCGCCTGCAGATCAACGACATGTTCGAAACGCTCGCGCGCCGAAGCAAGTCGCTCGTCGACCAGCAGCTCGGCCTGATCGAGAATCTCGAGTTCGAGGAGAAGGATCCGAAGCGACTCGAGAGCCTGTTCCGGCTCGACCACCTGGCCGCGCGTATGCGCCGGAACGGTGAGAACCTGCTGATTCTGGCCGGCACCCGCGTGCGTCGTTCGCAGGCGGCGCCGATCCCGCTCGGCGACGTGCTGCGTGCCGCGATCTCCGAGGTCGAGGACTACCAGCGTGTGCAGATGGGTGCGACCCCCGAGGGCGCGCTCAGCGGCACCGTCGTCACGGACGTCGTGCACCTGCTCGCCGAACTCGTCGACAACTCGCTGCGCGCTTCGCCGCCCGACACGGTCGTAACGTTCAGTTTTGCTCGCGCCGTGGACGGCGGGGTGCTGCTCGAGATCGCGGACCGCGGTATCGGTATCCCGGCCGACGACATGCGCGCCGTCAACGAGCGGCTGGCAT
Source organism: Rhodococcus sp. P3_B8 (assembly GCF_056402775.1). Taxonomy (NCBI): domain Bacteria; kingdom Bacillati; phylum Actinomycetota; class Actinomycetes; order Mycobacteriales; family Nocardiaceae; genus Rhodococcus; species Rhodococcus sp. P3_B8. Next base: position 63,028 of record NZ_JBFUGT010000001.1, on the reverse strand, counting down.
CGGGTGGTGAGGTCGGTCCCGAGACCGCCCGCCACATGGGTCTGTTCGTCGTGAGCCGGCTCGCGAAGCGTCACGGCCTGACCGTGCGCCTGCGGTCGACGTTCGACACCGCCCGCAACCCGGGCGTGACCGTGAGCATTCACATCCCGAATGCGCTGATCGTGTCGCAGGCCGCCCGGCAGGACACGGGACCGCAACGGAAGATCCCCGCGGCACCGGTCCGGACCGCCATTCCGGCACCCGCGGCCCCGGCACCGCGCAAGGACAACGGACAGCAGCCGGCAACCCGCAACGGACTGCCGACCCGCACCCCGTCCACTCCTCCGCCCGCGCCGAGCCCGGCACCTGCGGGTGCGGTGACGACGGCGTCGGGCACGAGCCTGCCCCGACGTCAGCCCGGTGCCAGTGGCATCGCGGCCGGCGCGGGATCGTCGGCCGGGGCACCGGCCGCGCAGTCTCAGGACACCGTCAACGTCCGTGGATCCGGGGCGATGCCGAAGCTGCCCGTGCGGCGGCCGCAGGCGACGACCCCGGAGACGGCACCGGCGCAATCGCAGCCGCAGCACGCACCGCACGCACCCCGCAGCGAGAACCGCATCGAGGCGCGGACCGCGGAGCAGCCGGCGCCCCCGTCGTCGAACGGCGACGACCAGGCGCCGGTGCGACACCGCTACCGCACCAACTCGGCGAAGACCGCGTCGTTCTTCCAGTCGCGGATCGATCCGCCACCGTCCGAGGCCACACCGCGCCCCGGCGGCGGCACCCCGATCTTCTCCGACATGGTGTCCGACTGGCTGACCGATCCGACCGGCGCCGAAGGCGCACCCGGCGTCTGGCATTCCGCCGGCGACGCCGGATGGTCGGCCGCGGAACGGATCAGCGAGACTCCCGTCGAGGTCGACCCGGAGATCGGACTGCCGAAGCGGCGTCCCGGCGACCGGCTGGTGCCCGGCACGGTCGAAGGCGCGCACAATACGGGGACACTGCGCCGGGTGCGTGACCCTGAGACAATTCGCGCGAATCTCAGTCGTCACCAGCAGGGCGTCCGAAACGGCAGGGCCACGAGGCTCGCGGAACGTAACAGCATTGAAGGAGACCGATGAACACCGCTCATGGATCCGACGTCACGCGACCGCTCGACTGGTTGGTGTCGAACTTCGCCAGTGACGTGCCCGGTGTCTCCCACGCCGTGCTCGTGTCCGCGGACGGTCTCCTGATGGCAGCCAGCGCCCATCTCCCCATCGACCGGGCCGAGCAGCTGGCCGCGGTCACCTCGGGGCTGGCCAGCCTGTCGGCCGGTGTGTCCCGGTTGTTCGAAGGCGGCGGAGTGCTGCAGTCGGTGGTCGAGATGCAGCACGGGTACCTGCTGCTCATGAGCGTCGGCGACGGCTCGCACCTCGCGACCCTCACGGACGCCGAGTGCGACATCGGGCAGGTCGGCTACGAGATGGCGATCCTGGTCGACCGCGTCGGCGCATCGGTGCAGGCCACGGCCCGCACCCCGCAGGGTCTCTGACCAGCCCATGCCCATGAACGACCACCACTCGGAGCAGCCGGGCCCGAACATCGTGCGCCCGTACTCGCTGACGTCGGGCCGGACCCGGCCTGCGGTCGAGCTCGCGCTCGAAGCGTTGATTCAGGCACTGCCGCAGTCGGTGGACCGGCAGTGGGAACTCGACGACGTCAACGCGGCGATCGTCGCGTTGTGTCAGCAGTCGCCTTCGGTAGCCGAGATCGCCGCCCGGGTGGGCGTTCCCCTCGGGGTGGCACGCGTCCTGGTCGCCGACCTGGTCGAGGCCGGTCATCTGCAGATCCTGGCCACCCTGAAGGAAGACTCGACCGACTCCGAACGTCGTGAACTCATCGAAAGGGTCCTCAGTGGACTTCGCGAAATCTGATCCCCGCAATCGGGTGACCTCGACCAAGATCGTGATCGCCGGCGGGTTCGGCGTCGGCAAGACCACGCTGGTCGGGGCGGTCTCCGAGATCGTCCCGCTGCGCACCGAGGCGCTCGTGACCAACGCCAGCGACGGCGTCGACAACCTGGCTGCGACACCGCAGAAGGGCACGACCACCGTCGCCATGGACTTCGGTCGCATCAGCCTGGCCGACGACCTGGTGCTCTACCTGTTCGGAACCCCCGGTCAGCACCGGTTCTGGTTCATGTGGGACGACCTGATCCGCGGTGCCATCGGTGCGATCGTCCTGATCGACACCCGCCGGCTGGACGAGAGTTTCGCGGCCGTCGACTTCTTCGAGGCCCGGCAGCTGCCGTTCCTCGTCGCGATCAACGAATTCGACGACGCCCCGCGCTACCCCATCGAGGACATCCGTGCGGCCCTCGCGATCTCCGAGGACGTGCCGATCATCCCGATCGACGCGCGTGACCGGGAATCGGCGAAACGCGCACTGGTCGCGATCACCGAATACGCACTGACCAAGCTCCACACGGCCGCGTACTGAGGATTCGAAACATGTCGGACGACTTGCAGCACTTCTCCATGGGCACGTGGATCGTCGCCCTCGCCGCGGTCACGGCGTTCATCGGCGTCTTCGTCGGTATCGCCAGCGCCCGCAAGGCGGTGACCGCGCCGAATCCGAGGCAGCGGTACCTCTGGCTGGCGTGGGGTGCGCTGTCCATCGGCGGCATCGGCGCCTGGCTGCCGCACTACATCGCGATGGTCGGGTTCGAGGTCTACGGCAGTGTGGTGCGCTACGACGTCCTGTGGATCGCGGTCTCGTTCGTGGTGCCCGTCGCGGCCGCCGCGGTGGCGTTGCTGATCATCAGCCCGCCGCCCACGAAACACCGGCTGCCGAGCGCATCGGTGGAGATCGGCCGCCTCGCAGGCGGTGCGGTACTCCTCGGCGTCGGCTTCACCGGAATGGACCTCGCGATCGTCGCCTCCCTCGAGATCCAGGGTTCGGTGGACTCCGACATCGTGCTGACGGCGGCGTCGGCCGTGATCGGCCTGGTCGTCGGCGCCGGAATCATGTGGTCGATCTCGGCCCTCGAGTCCCGCACGCTGCGACTCGTGGCGTCGGTGGTCGTGGCGGCCGGACTGGTGGCCATGCACTACACCGGGGTGTTCGGGCTGAGCGTCACCGTCGACCAGGCCGTGGCGCGCCCGGACGGGCTCGAGGTGTTCTCGATCCTGTTCCCCGTCTTCGTGCTGGGCATGCTCGTCGTCACGATCCCGATCACCGCCCTGCTGATGGCGCCCGACCGCGTCGCCGCCGAGCTCGAACTCGAGGCCGACATGCTCGCCGCCGAATCCCTCGCCGCCGAAACCTAGGGCAGGGAGCTCGAACTCCAGTAGAACGGACGACTCCTGCGGCACCGATTCATGAGCGCACCCGAGTCCTTCACCCTCACAGCTGACCTGCACCTATAGACTCGGGTGGTTGCGCGACGTCGTGCAGGACCGCGAGTCCGCGAGGAGACGTCAAGCCGAGTAGAAGAAGGAGCTCATGACTGACACAACGTTGCCGCCGGAGGGACCGGGGCACGACCGCATCGAGCCCGTCGACATTCAGCAGGAGATGCAGAGCAGCTACATCGATTACGCGATGAGCGTGATCGTGGGCCGGGCGCTGCCCGACGTGCGCGACGGCCTGAAGCCGGTGCACCGCCGCGTTCTGTACGCGATGTACGACAACGGTTACCGGCCCGATCGCGGTTATGTGAAGTCTGCGCGACCGGTCGCCGAGACGATGGGTAACTACCACCCCCACGGTGACGCCTCGATCTACGACACGCTCGTCCGCATGGCGCAGCCGTGGTCGCTGCGATACCCGCTCGTCGACGGCCAGGGCAACTTCGGTTCCCGCGGCAACGACGGCGCCGCCGCGATGCGATACACCGAGTGCCGGCTCACTCCGCTGGCCATGGAAATGCTGCGTGAGATCGACCACGAGACGGTCGATTTCACCCCGAACTACGACGGTCGTACACAGGAACCGTCAGTTCTCCCCAGCCGTATCCCCAACCTGTTGATCAATGGTTCCGGCGGCATCGCCGTCGGTATGGCCACCAACATCCCGCCGCACAACCTGCGGGAGGTCGCCGAAGCCATCTACTGGGCGCTCGAGAACTGGGAAGCCGACGAGGAGTCCACCCTCACCGCGGTCATGGAACGCGTCAAGGGACCCGACTTCCCGACGCACGGCCTGATCGTCGGCGGCCAGGGCATCCACGACGCCTACACCACCGGACGCGGTTCGGTCCGCATGCGCGGTGTGGTGGAGATCGAGGAGGACGCCAAGGGGCGCACCACGATCGTCATCACCGAGCTGCCGTACCAGGTGAACCCGGACAACCTGATCACGTCGATCGCCGAGCAGGTGCGCGACGCGAAGATCGCCGGCATCTCCGACATCCACGACGAGTCCTCGGACCGCGCGGGTATGCGCATCGTCGTGACCGTCAAGCGTGACGCGGTCGCGAAGGTCGTGCTCAACAACCTGTACAAGCACACCCAGCTGCAGACCAGCTTCGGCTGCAACATGCTGTCCATCGTCGACGGCGTGCCGCGCACCCTGCGCCTCGACCAGATGATCCGGCTGTACGTCGCCCACCAGGTCGAGGTCATCCGCAGGCGCACCGAGTACCTGCTCCGCAAGGCCGAGGAACGCGCTCACATCCTGCGCGGACTGGTGAAGGCCCTCGACGCCCTCGACGAGGTCATCGCGCTGATCCGGGCGTCGCAGACCGTCGACATCGCGCGGGCCGGGCTGATCGAGCTCCTCACCGTCGACGAGATCCAGGCCGACGCGATCCTCGCGATGCAGCTGCGTCGCCTCGCCGCCCTCGAGCGTCAGAAGATCATCGACGAACTCGCCGAGATCGAGCTGGAGATCGCCGACCTCAAGGACATCCTCGAGAAGCCCGAGCGTCAGCGCCGGATCGTCCGCGACGAGCTCAAGGAGATCGTCGACAAGCACGGCGACGACCGCCGCACCCGCATCATCGCGGCCGACGGCGACGTGGCCGACGAGGATCTGATCGCCCGCGAGGACGTCGTCGTCACGATCACCGAGACCGGCTACGCCAAGCGCACCAAGACCGACCTGTACCGCTCGCAGAAGCGCGGCGGCAAGGGCGTGCAGGGCGCCGGGCTGAAGCAGGACGACATCGTCTCGCACTTCTTCGTCAGCTCCACCCACGACTGGCTGCTGTTCTTCACCACGAAGGGCCGCGTGTACCGGGCCAAGGCGTACGAGCTGCCGGAGGCGAGCCGCACGGCCCGCGGACAGCACGTGGCCAACCTGCTCGCGTTCCAGCCCGACGAGCGCATCCAGAGCGTCATCCAGATCAAGACGTACGAGGACGCCCCCTACCTGGTTCTCGCCACCCGCAACGGTTTGGTGAAGAAGTCCAAGCTCACCGACTTCGACTCGAACCGCAGCGGCGGCATCGTCGCCATCAACCTGCGCGGCGAGGACGAACTGGTCGGCGCGGTGCTCTGCTCCTCCGACGACGACCTGCTGCTCGTCTCCGCGCAGGGACAGTCGATCCGCTTCTCCGCCACCGACGAGGCGCTGCGTCCGATGGGCCGCGCCACGTCCGGTGTCCAGGGCATGCGATTCAACGGCGACGACGAACTGCTGTCGCTGAATGTCGTGCGCGAAGGCACCTATCTGCTGGTGGCGACGTCGGGTGGCTACTCGAAGCGCACCGGTATGGAGGATTACCCGGTCCAGGGTCGCGGCGGAAAGGGTGTACTCACGATTCAATACGACAAGAAACGTGGCACCCTGGTCGGAGCGCTCATCGTGAACGACGACGACGAGCTCTACGCGATCACGTCGGGCGGTGGCGTCATCCGCACCGCCGCCAAGCAGGTCCGCAAGGCCGGTCGGCAGACCAAGGGCGTTCGTTTGATGAACCTCGGGGAAGGCGACACCCTGCTCGCGATCGCGCGCAATGCCGACGAACCCGACGAACCCGACGACAACGCCGAGAGCAGCGGCAAAGGAGCTAAGGAGTCCTAGTGAGCACTCCCAACCAGCCAGGCAGTGACCGGCAGAACCCGGGTTCCGCCAATCAGGCGAAATCCGAGCAGCAGGCCTCCCGCACTCCCGAGAACGGGTCGGCGCGACCGAACCCGCAGCAGGGTTCCGCGCCGCAGGGGCCGCAGGCGTCCGCCGGTCGTGGTCCCGCTCAGGCGGGGCCGGCTGCCCGGCCGGGCGGCGCTCCCGACGCGAGACCGGATCGGCAGGCTCCGGCCGATCCGGCCCGGTCTCCGTCGACGCCCCAGCATCAGGGTCCGCGGACGCAGACCCCGCAGGGACGGTCCGTGCCGCCGCAGCAGGGTCACGCTCCGAATCAGCAGGCTCCCGGGCATCAGGGCCCGCCGCAGCAGGCGCCCGGCAACCGGGCTCCCGCGGGTGGTGCTCCCACCGAGGGTGTGCAGTCCATTCGGGGAAATCAGGCTCCGCCGTGGCAGCGCGGAATGCAGCGGGAGCCGCAGACCAACCTGAAGCGGCCCGTGCAGGGCGGGGCCGGTGCCAAGCAGGCTCCGCGCCCAGAGGGTCAGCCGAACGCGTCCAACGGCGCGGGCACAGCGGCTGCGGCGGGTGCCGCGGCAGCGAAGGCTCCCGGCGGCCAGGACGTCCAGAAGCCGCAGACCGCTCCGACGCAGAAGACGCAGCAGCCCCAGGCGCAGGGTCAGCGACCCCAGGGCGCGCAGAACGCGGGTGCGCCCACCCAGGCCGTGCCCACCCAGAAGGCGCCCGCACAGAACCCGTCGGCGCCGGCGAAGGGCCAGCCCGCGCCCAAGCAGGGTTCCGATCGCACACCGTCCTCGACCGCGGCCACCGCAGCGGTCGGTGCGGTATCCGGCGCAGCCGCGGCCGGTGCCGTGACGCAGCGGGAGGCCGCGAAGGCGAAGGCGTCCGCGATCGACGGACCCACCCGGCACATCAACCGGGACGTGCTCCCCAAGGACATGCCGGACCTGTCCGAGGCCAAGCACCCCTTACCGGGGGCGGCGGCCACGGGTCAGCAGCCGAAGATCGCCGTGGCCCCGCAGCGGGTCGAGGAGGGCGAGGCGCTCCGGGCGACGGTGCAGGTCCGCAAGATCGATCCGTGGTCGACGCTGAAGATCTCGTCCGTCATCTCGGTGTCGCTGTTCTTCGTGTGGATGGTGGCCGTCGGTCTGCTGTACATCGTCCTGGACGGGATGGGCGTGTGGGACCGGCTGAACAACGCGTTCACCGATATCGTCGCGGAGTCGAGCTCTGACGGGCTCGTGACGGCCGGTCAGGTCTTCGGATACGCCGCCGTCATCGGTCTCGCGAACATGGTGCTGTTCACCGCGCTGGCGACGATCGGCGCCTTCATCTACAACCTGTGTTCCGACCTCGTCGGGGGTGTCGAAGTGACGCTCGCCGACCGGGACTGAACGCGGAAAACGACGGGGGCTGAGCTGGGAAAAGAGCGTCTCGCCGGACCGGTTTTGGTAGTTGCCGGTCCGGTGGGGTAATCTTCCGACTCGGTTCAGGGAACTGCGCGAGATGAGTTTCCAGACTTCAGGGGCCTATAGCTCAGGCGGTTAGAGCGCTTCGCTGATAACGAAGAGGTCGGAGGTTCAAGTCCTCCTAGGCCCACTCCTGGTGCCGGTGAAAGGTCATTCGCATGAAGGTCCTCCTGTTTGTAGGAGCCGGAGTGCTGGTGGCGATCGGACTGTCCAAGTTGCTCCGCGGCAACGAGGTGTGGCACGAGGTAACGGGGCCTTAGCTCAGTTGGTAGAGCGCTGCCTTTGCAAGGCAGATGTCAGGAGTTCGAATCTCCTAGGCTCCACAAGTACGAATACAGAAACGGTGTGCCCCGGATTCGGAAGAGTCCGGGGCACACTGCTGTGCGGACCAGAGTTGGGTGAGGTTACCCTTACTTCATGACCGCACTCGATCCCGGAGCCCGTGAACGCCTCGACCCGCGCAGCCGCGTCGCATCCCACCACCGGAACGGTGAGGGAACCGCACGAATCGGTTACCCGATCGGAGTCCGCACGGTCACGGTACGGGCACGCGAGTACGTCACACCCCGCATGGTGCGTCTGACTATCGGCGGCCCCGGACTCGACGGATTCCACACCTATCAGGCCGACGATCACGTCAAGATCGTGTTCCCCGATCCGGACGGCACCCGCCGCGTGCCCGTGGTGAACGACGCGATGATGCTCGACTGGCCGCGACCGCTCCCGACCACGCGGAAATACACCATCCGCCGCTACGACGCCGAGGCCCGCGAACTCGACCTGGACTTCGTGCTGCACGACGGCGGGCTCGCGTCCTCCTGGGCGACGACGGTCGCGGTCGGCGACGAGGTGACCATCGCCGGACCGCCCGGCGCCAAGGCCTTCGCCCACAACTTCGACCACTACGTGTTCGCGGTCGATTCCACCGCGCTGCCGGCGGTCGCGCGGTGGCTCGACGAGTCCCCGGCCGACGTCTCGGCGCACGTGGTGATCGAGACCGATTACGACGTCGAGCACGGCTACCCGCTGGCCGTGCGCGAGAACGTGGACGTGACGTGGCTCGTTCGCCACGGCGGTGAGTCCGCCCTGGCGTCGACGGTGAAGTCGCTCGCGCTGCCCGACGGCCGCTGCTTCCTGTTCGCGGCAGGGGAGGCGAATGACATCAAGCCTCTACGCGCGTGGAGCCGGGACCGGATGGATTCGCTGTTCACCGGGTACTGGAAACGCGGAGTCGCCGGGCTGGACGACTGACCGGCCCTACACTCGCACCATGACCCCGGTCCGGCCCGCAGTCGCCCGCCGCGCGGTCGCCGCCGCGGTGATGCTCGCGATGTTGGCGGTAGGCGGTGCCGTGCCCGCGGGTGCGCAGACCCGTCCCCTGGAACCGATCGCCCAGGCGGTCTCGCTGCGCCTCGCCACGGCAGACGCGGTGGCGGCCGCCAAGTGGGGCACGCCGTCACCGATCGACGATCCCGCGCGCGAGGCCCAGGTCCTGGGTGCGGTGGCCACGCAGGCGGCCGACGAGGGTCTGAGTGCGGGGCGGGTGCAGCAGATCTTCCGCGACCAGATCGAGGCCAACAAGGAGGTGCAGCGCGCCCTCTTCGGCTGGTGGAGCGTCGCACCCGGCGCGGCACCGACCGTCCGGCCCGACCTGACGCAGGTCCGTCCGGTGATCGACCGCCAGAACCTGGATATTCTGCTTCAGCTGCGCGAACAGGAGGCCGTGCTCGCCGGTCCGGGCTGCGTGCCCGCTCTCGTGGACGCCGCGGTCGCGGTGGCTGCCGAACAGCGTCTCGACCCACTGCACCAGGCCACGCTGGCGCGCGCGCTCGTGTCGATCTGCGGGCCGGTCCGCGAATGATTGGCCGTTTCGACATGGTCCGGCAAGATATCGCCACTTAGACTGGGGTTCATGATCTCCAAGGTCGCAACGCTCCTCCTCGACCGTGTCTCGATGTTCGAGTTCGGGGTGGTCTGTGAAGTGTTCGGAATCGACCGCACCGCACACGGGGTTCCGCCGTTCGACTTCCGAATCTGCGGGATCCGTCCCGGCGAACCGCTCGCGTCGATCACGCCGGGACTCACGCTGTCCGCCGACTACGGACTGGATTCCCTGCGCGACGCCGATCTCGTCGTGGTGCCACCGCCGGGGGCGCAGTCCGACTTCCCGGTGGAGGTGCTCGACGCGGTGCGGGGCGCCGCGGATGCCGGTGCCATCGTCCTCAGTCTGTGCTCGGGTGTCTTCCTGCTCGGCGAGGCGGGGCTGCTGGACGGGCGCAAGTGCACCACCCACTGGGAGTACGTCGAGGAACTGGCCACCCGGTTCCCGACCGCGACCGTCGACCCCGACGTCCTGTTCGTCGACGAGGGCAACCTCGTCACCAGTGCGGGCACCGCAGCAGGCATCGACGCGTGCCTGCACGTGGTGCGCCGGGAGCTCGGTTCCACCGTCGCCAACACGATCGCCCGCAGGATGGTCGTGCCGCCGCAGCGCGACGGGGGACAGCGCCAGTTCATCGAGCAGCCGGTGGTCGCGTGCACGTCGGACAGTCTGAGCGAGACGATGGCGTGGATGAGCGAAAACCTCGAGTTGCCGCACACGATCGACGAGCTCGCGGCCCGCTCGTCCATGTCGACGCGCACGTTCGCCCGCAAGTTCGCGGCCGAGACGGGCACCACCCCGGTGAAGTGGCTGACGACGCAGCGGGTCCTCTACGCGCGGCAGCTACTCGAGGGCACCGACCTCGGTCTCGAGGCGATCTCGAGACGCAGCGGATTCGGGTCCGGCGCGCTTCTGCGCCACCACTTCAACCGGGTGGTCGGCGTCGCACCAGCCGACTATCGGCGCCGGTTCGGCTGCAACACGGCCGAACTCACGCAATGAACGTGCCGATGGCCGGGTTCGCCTGGCAGATCGGGCTGCTGCCGAAGTTGATCGATCCGAACGCCGTCGCCACCACGTTCCCGACGCCGGTGTTCACCGTCGCGGACAGGAAGGGGTAGACGCCGCCGAGGTTGACGATCCCCGAACGTCCGCTGTCGGTGTTGACCCAGGCCACGGTGACCTGCGCGGCCGCCGGGATCGGTGGCGCGGCGGGGCGCGACTCGAACCGGATGTCGCCGTCGGCGATGGGCGGTGACGCCTCCGGCCCGGACTGTCCGGTGAGCGCCGTCAACGACATCAGGCTGCCCTGGTTCGGACATCCGATGGTCAGGGCCGGTCCGCCGAACGGGTGCGGCGGGTCGGCGCCGGCGGGGCCGGCCGTCAGCAGAGCCGCCGTGGCGGCGATCGGAAACGTGACGACGGCGATGCGGTGGACGATACGTCTGGCGGTCATGTCTGCTCCTCGGAACGGATCCTCGCGCTGGTGCGCATCTGCCTGCGGGATACCCCTGGTACAAGCCGTGAAACGAAAGGATTCGCAGGTGCCGGAGACCGCGCCCTCTACTGGCCGGGGAGTGACGGATCAGTTGCGGTGAGGGGCTTCGTCGCCGTGGGCGGCGTGGGTTCCTGCGCGTTCGCGCTGTCGAGGTCGCGCAGGTTCGGGGGAGCGGAGGCGACCCGCGGCTGCTCGCGGCGGCGGCTCTTGACGAACACTGCGCCCCCGGCGACAGCGGCACCCACGAGGACGACGATCGCGATGCGACGGCCCTTTCGCGACTTCTTCTCCTCGACCGGCGCAACGGCCGAGGTCAAGGGACGAACGACATCCTTGGCGACCTTCTTCACCGGCACCGTCCGGGCGCGTTCGTAACCCTTCTTGGCCAGCGAGGCGCCCTGACGGCCGAGGAACAGACTGAGCTGGCCGGCGCCGCGAGCCGTGGCGAGTGCCGCCGAGCGTGCGTAGCGCCGCGCCTGATCGACAGCCTCGGATTCCTTGACGCGGGAAGCCGAATCCTCGACGTGGGCCAGAGCGGTCTCGACTCGTTCGGAGACCTGCTCCTGCAGGGTCTCGGCGCGTTGGGTCGGAAGCAGATTCGTGAGGGACTCCGTCGCTCGTGTCATGTCCCCACTTTGTCACAAGAACCGGGAGCACGAACCGATCCGAAGTACTCGAGTCACCGCGGCGGAACCACACGGAACCCCACAATGGCAACATGGTGGTGTGACTTCACCTCATCAGACCGCAACCGCAACGCTGCACACCAACCGCGGCGACATCAAGATCGCGCTGTTCGGCAACCACGCGCCCAAGACCGTCGAGAACTTCGTCGGCCTGGCCGACGGTTCGAAGGACTACAGCACCGCCAACGCCGGTGGCACCGACTCCGGACCGTTCTACGACGGCGCCGTCTTCCACCGCGTCATCGACGGATTCATGATCCAGGGCGGCGACCCCACGGGCACCGGCGCCGGCGGCCCGGGCTACAAGTTCGGCGACGAGTTCCACCCGGAACTGCAGTTCGACCGCGCGTACATCCTGGCCATGGCGAACGCCGGCCCGGGAACCAACGGTTCGCAGTTCTTCATCACCACCGGCCCGACGCCGCACCTCAACCGTCGCCACACCATCTTCGGTGAGGTCGTCGACGAGGAGTCGAAGAAGGTCGTCGACGCCATCTCGACCACCGCCACCGATCGCGCGGACCGTCCGCTCGAGCCGGTCGTGATCAACAGCGTCACCATCGCGTAGGGAACCGCAGCACATGACCAACCCCGGCTGGGGCGGTGCCGCGAACGAGGGCACTCCGCCCCAGCCGCGGTGCGTCCGCCACCCCGATCGCCCCACTGCGCTGTCGTGCAACCGGTGCGGTCGTCCCGCGTGCCCCGAATGCCTGCGCGAAGCGGCCGTCGGCTACCAGTGTGTCGACTGCGTCGCCGCCGGACGGCGTGATGTCCGCCCGGTCCGTAACGTCGCCGGCGCCGTGACCACACAGCGTCCGACACCGCTTGTGACGTACATCCTGATGGCCGCGAACGTCGGCATCTTCCTGATCACCGCGGCGCAGGCCCGCAGCATCATGCAGAACCAGGCCGGGTCGAAGCTCTTCGCGGACTGGGCGCTGTTCCCGCCGGCTGTCGTGGACGGGCAGATCGTCCGCGTGCTCGGCAGCGGATTCCTCCACTTCGGCATCATCCACCTGGCCGTCAACATGTTCGCGCTGTGGGTGATCGGCCGCGACACCGAACTGGTCCTCGGGCGTGCCCGCTACGCCTGCGTGTACTTCGCGTCGCTGCTCGGCGGTTCCGCCGCGGTGATGCTGTTCCAACTCGGCGCGGTCACCGCGGGTGCGTCGGGTGCCGTCTTCGGACTGATGGGCGCTCAGGCCGTCATCCTCCTGCGTCTGCGGCGCAGCCCCGCACCGGTGATCTCGGTGATCGCCATCAACGTGATCATCAGCATCACGATCCCCGGCATCTCACTGTGGGGGCATCTCGGCGGCCTGGTCGCCGGAGCCGCGGCCACCGCGGGAATCCTCTACGGGCCGCAACTGCTGGGCGTCGGGAACAATCGGGAGAAGGCCGTCACCGTCGGCTGGGTCTGCCTCGGCGTCGTGATGCTGGTGCCGCTCGCCGTCATCGCGATCCGCACCCTGCAGCTGCGCGCGAGCTTCGGCTACTGACCCCGGCCCACCAGACGGTGCACCGCGAGGGCATCGAACACGTCCTCCGGATTGGTGCCGAGATCCCACCGGCCGAAGATCAGGAGGCGTTCGGTGCCGTCCTCGGTGCGGACGTCGATCTCGAGCATCGGCACCCGGCGGCCCAGCCGGGGATAGCGCACGAGCCGCGCGCGTTCGATCTCCGAGCGGGCATACCCGTGGCGGCCGCTCAGCCGGTTCACCACGATCCCGCCGCCCTCCTTGTCGACGGCGAGGCGCGGGCGTTGCCGGAGCGCGGACGCGGCGGTCAGCAGCAGCCCGAGGGCGGCGACGCACACGAGGACACGGCCCGCCGGCTCGGTCGACACGGAAAGTCCGGCGACCCCCAACGCGACTCCGCCCGCGGCGAGAGCGATCACCGCGCCGAGGGGCGTCGACCACTCCAACGGTGCCTCGTCAGCGGACATCAGCACTCGACCTGCGGTTATCCACAGGGGTTGTCCACATTGGGGATGAATGACATGGGTGTAATTGTGATGGTCAACGCCAGCGCATCGTCATGATCAGACCGACCACCATGAAGCCGAATCCGATGAGGAAGTTGTAGGCACCGAGGTTGTTCATCCACTCGAGCTGGTCGGCGGCCAGGTAATAGACGAGCAACCACACCAGGCCGACCAGCATGAACCCGAGCATCACCGAGACGTACAGGGTGCTCGAGGGGCCGGCCTTCACCTTCACCGGGGTGCGGCTCGCAGGGTTGATCGTGTAATCGGTCTTCTTTCGGACCTTCGACTTCGGCATGACGTCCTCGTTCGTACGGCTCAACAGGAATGTGGGCAGGTAGATTCGGAAATACCTGCGTGTGTACACGCTAACGTAGCCGCGATTCGCGCGGCGAGGACGAGGGGACGGAAACACCGGTGACCAGGTCGATCTTCTGGCGGATCGCGGTGCTGGTGGTGTGTCTCGTGGCCGGTCTGCTGGTGGCCACCACCCGTCAGGTGTCGCACGGCAACGAGATTCGCGCCGGCGATTCCACCCGACTGTCCGACCTCGTGCGCAACGCCCAGTCCGAGACCGACCAGGTGGCCGAGACCCGCGACCGGCTGGCGGCGCAGGTCGAATCGCTGCAGCAGGACGCCGCCGCGTCCGACAGCGGTGTCGCGCAGGCGCTCGCCGACAGCAAGGCGCTCGCCACCGATGCCGGACTCACACCGATGACCGGTCCCGGCGTCACCGTCACACTCACCGACGCCCCCCGCGACGCGGACGGCAAATATCCCGTCGACGCGTCGCCGGACGATCTCGTCGTCCACCAGCAGGACGTCCAGAGTGTGCTGAACGCACTGTGGGTGGGCGGTGCCGAGGCGATCAGCATGCAGGACCAGCGGATCGTGAACACGTCGGCACCGCGCTGCATCGGCAACACCCTGCTGCTGCACGGTCGCACCTACAGCCCGCCCTACGTCATGTCGGCGATCGGGGATCCCGCGCGACTGGAGGCGGCGCTCGCCAACGAACCCGGAATCCGGGTGTTCAAGCAGTACGCCTCACGGTTCGGCCTCGGCTACTCGGAGGCGGCGTCCGGTCAACTGTCCGTGCCCGGTTACGCGGGGCACTGAGCCCGAACGGTCCCCGGCCGTGCAGAGCGGGAAGCGGGCAGAATACCCTGCTTCCATGAGGATTCTCGTCGTCGACAACTACGACAGCTTCGTGTTCAACCTGGTCCAGTACCTCGGACAGCTGGGAACACGGGCCGTGGTCTGGCGCAACGACGATCCGAACCTCACCGGGCCCGACGCCGTCGCGGCGGCAGCGGCCGAGTTCGACGGCATTCTGCTGAGCCCCGGCCCCGGCACACCGCAGCGGGCAGGCGCGACGATGGACCTGGTCACGGCGTGTGCCGCGGCCAAGACGCCGCTTCTCGGGGTGTGCCTCGGACACCAGGCGATCGGGGCCGCATTCGGCGCCACCGTCGACCGGGCACCCGAACTCCTGCACGGCAAGACCAGCATCGTCCACCACACCGGCGAGGGCGTTCTCGCGGGTCTTCCCGACCCGTTCACCGCCACGCGCTACCACTCGCTGACCGTCCTGGAAGACACCATCCCGGACGAACTCGAGGTCACCGCCCACACCGACAGCGGCATCGTCATGGCGATGCGGCACCGGAAACTGCCCATCCACGGCGTCCAGTTCCACCCGGAGTCCGTGCTCACCGAGGGCGGGCACCGCATGCTCGCCAACTGGCTCGCCGTCTGCGGCGAAGCCCCGAAGGAATCCCTCGTCGCCACCCTCGAGACCGAGGTCGCGCAAGCGTTGGGCGCGTAGCGCCCGTGCGCCTTTTTGGTAGCTACAGCAACCAGAAAGGCGCACGGGTGGCGGAGCCGCCTACCGCGGGATGCCCAGCGCGCCGACACCGACGGAGACGACCCCGTTCTTGGTGATCTCCGATCCCGGCGGCTGTTCCTGGCTGATGATCTTGCCGACCATCTCCGGGTCCAGGGTGGACGTCTGCGTCTGATTCAGCGAGCTCGACGACCCGCTCCAGCCGGCGCTGCGCAGCTCGGCGAGTGCCTGCGACACCGTTTTGCCCGTCAGGTCCGGCATCTCGATGTTGTTGCCGTTCGACACCCGGATCTGGATGGTGTCACCCTTGGCGGCGGTGGAGCCGCCGACGGGGTCGGTGGAGACGACCTGGCCCTTCGGCACACCGGAATCGATGTTCTGGATCTGCACCTTGAAACCGGCGCCCTCGATGTTCGCCTGCGCGACCTCGACCTTCTGGCCGGTTACGTCGGGGATGCGGATCTGCTCCGGCCCGGTGCCCAGCGTGACGGCGACCTCGGAGTCGAGGGAGATGCTCGCCCCGGAGGACGGGTTCTGTTCGATCACCTTGTCGACGTCGGACACGTCGGACGGTGCACGGGCGACAGCGGTGTCGAGCCGCAGTCCCACCGCGTTCAGCTCCTGCTGCGCTTCCTGCTGGGTGAGACCGGCGAGCCGCGGGACCTTCACCTGTTCGGGGCCCGACGACACCTCGAGGGTGATCGTGCTGCCCTCGTCCACCTGCACGCCGCCGACGGGGCGGGTGGTGATGACGTTGCCGGTCGCCACGACGGCGTCCGGTTTCTGTTGCCGGGCGACGCGGAAACCGAGGTTCTGCAGTGTCGTCTCGGCGTCGTCCGCGGCCTGGTTCGTGACGTCCGGCATGGTCACCTGATCGGCCTTCGAACCCGGGCCGACGGACCACAGGAACGCGCCGACGATGCCGACGACGATGAGGGCGCCCAGCGCCATCAGCGCCACCCGCATTGGGTTCTTCTTCTTGTCGGGCTCGCCGCCGTCCGTCTTCGACGCGGTGGCCGGGGCCGGTGACTGCTGGCGCCGGTAGTTTCCCGCGCCGGTATCGACGGCACCGAGGATCGTGGTGCGGTCCTCGTCGCTCATGACCATCGGCGCGCTGGGGCGCTGCCCGCCGAGCACCCGGACCAGGTCGCTGCGCATGTCCGCGGCGGTCTGGTAGCGGTTGGCGGGGTTCTTGCTCATCGCCTTGAGGATCACCGAGTCGAGCTCACGAGGAATGTCCGGGTTGACCGCGGACGGTGTCTGCGGGTCCTCCCGCACGTGCTGGTACGCGACCGCGACCGGGGAGTCACCCTTGAACGGGGGTTCGCCGGTGAGGATCTCGAACAGCACGCAGCCGAGGGAGTACACGTCGGAGCGGGCGTCGACCTGCTCGCCGCGGGCCTGCTCGGGCGACAGGTACTGGGCGGTGCCGATGACGGCGGCCGTCTGCGTCATGGGGCTGGACGCGTCGGAGATCGCTCGCGCGATACCGAAGTCCATCACCTTCACCGCACCCGCACGGTTGATCATCACGTTGGCGGGCTTCACGTCGCGGTGCACGATGCCGTTGCGGTGGCTGAAGTCGAGCGCCGCGCACACGTCCGAGATGACTTCCATCGCGCGGCGCGGCGCCATCGGGCCCTCGCTGCGCACGATGTCCCGCAACGTGTCGCCGTCGACGTACTCCATCACGATGTACGGCAGCGGTCCCGCTTCGGTTTCCGCCTCGCCGGTGTCGTAGACGGCCACGATCGCCGGATGGTTCAGCGCCGCCGCGTTCTGCGCCTCGCGACGGAATCGCAGGTAGAACGTGGGGTCGCGGGCCAGGTCGGCGCGCAGGACCTTGATCGCGACGTCACGGCTGAGTCGGACGTCGCGGGCGAGGTGGACCTCGGACATGCCACCGAAGCCGAGAATCTCACCCAGCTCGTAGCGTGAGGAGAGGTTGCGCGGTGTCGTCATGGCAGTCCTTGTGGGGTCGGAGTAGTTGACTCCTCCGACGTGGTCGTCGTGGTCGTCGTCGTGGGGGCGGTGGTGGTCGTGGTGGTGGTGGTAGTCGTCGTCGGCTCTGTCGTCGTCGTGGTCGGCGGCGGGGTGGTGGTCGTCGTGTACGGCTGGGTGGTGGTCGTCGTGTACGGCGGCTCGGTGGTGGTCGTCTGTTCCTCGGTCGTGGTGGTGGTCGTCGGCCGCGGTGTCGTCGTGATCGTCCGCAGCGACGACGTAATCGCCGGCGACGTCGGTTCCTTCGTGTCACCACCGTCGAACAGGACGAGCGCGAGCCCGATGATCGCCGCCAGCAGGAGCAGACCACCCGCACCCCAGGCCACGGCCTTCTGGCCGCTGGTCAGCCCGCCCTTCTTGCCGTCACCGTTCGAGTCGTCCGGCGGCACCTGCCCGGTGACCGGTCCCGCGTACGCGGTCTGCGAGGGCGGCATCATCTGGGTTGCACCGGTCATCGGCGGCGGCAGAACCCGCGCCGCCCCGGTACCCGACACGCCGGGCGGCGGGGGACGCCTGCCCGCCCGGACCGCCGCGACGGCGTCGGCGAACTCTCCGCCACTGGCGTAGCGAGTGCTCGGATCCTTCGCGATCGTGATGTCGATGAGTTCGCGGATGTTCGGCGGCAGGTCGCTCGGCAACGGTGCCGGCGCCTCTTGGACGTGCTTCATCGCGACGGTGATCGCGCCGTCGCCGACGAACGGGCGACGTCCGGACAGCGCCTCGTAGCCGACGATGCCGAGGGAGTACACGTCGCTCGCCGCGGTCGCGTCCTGGCCGAGCGCCTGCTCGGGGGCGATGTACTGCGCGGTGCCCATCACCATGCCGGTCCGCGTGATCGGCGAGTTCTCCACGGCCTTCGCGATGCCGAAGTCGGTGATCTTCACCTGGCCGGTGGGGGTGATCAGGATATTGCCGGGCTTCACGTCGCGGTGCACGACTCCGGCGTCGTGCGCCACCTGCAGCGCCCGGCCGGTCTGCTCGAGCATGTCCAGGGCGTGCGGCACCGCGAGGCGGCCCACCCGCGAGAGGACGGCGTTGAGCGGCTCACCGTTGACGAGTTCCATCACCAGGTAGGCGGTGGAATCGCCGGTGGCGTCGCGGACCTCGCCGTAGTCGTAGATTCCGGCGATGCCGGAATGGTTCAGCTGCGCGGTGGTACGCGCCTCGAAACGGAACCGTTCGACGAACTCCGGGTCGGACGAGAACTCGGACTTCAGCACCTTCACCGCGACACGACGGTTGAGCCTGTTGTCCGTCGCTTCCCAGACCTGTCCCATTCCGCCCGTGGCGATGAGCCGGATCAGGCGGTATCGATTGGCGATCAACGCGCCGTTGTTCAGTGCCACAATCAGCCCCCTTGTAGTCCGGCTGCGATGACGGCACGGCCGATAGGTGCAGCCACCGAGCCGCCGGTTGCGGCCAGTGCACGATCTCCGCCGTCCTCGACGATGACCGCAATGGCCACGGTCGGGTTCTGGGCGGGTGCGAATCCGATGTACCAGGCGTGGGGCGGGGTGTTCCGAGGGTCGGTCCCGTGCTCGGCGGTGCCCGTCTTGGACGCGATCTGGACGCCCGGGATCTTGCCTTCGCCGCTGGTGTTGTTCTCGGAACCGATCATCAGGTCGGTCAGGGTGGCCGCCACCTGGGACGACATCGCCTGGCCTTCGGACACCGGGTTGGTGGTCGCGAGGTTGGACAGGTCCGGCCCCTGCAGTTCGGACACCAGTTGCGGTTGCATCCGCACCCCACCGTTGGCGACGGTAGCCGCGATCATCGCGTTCTGCAGCGGAGTGAGCGCGACGTCACGCTGGCCGATGCTGCTCTGACCGAGTGCGGCGTCGTCGGGGATCGACCCGATCGTGCTGTCCGCGACGGGGAACGGGACGCCGGGCATCTGCCCACCGATGCCGAGCGCGCTGGACTGGTCGCTGACGGCGTCGGCGCCGGTCTTCACACCGAGTTCGACGAACGCCGTGTTGCAGGACCGCGCGAACGCCTCACGCAGCGACGCGGTGGGGGCGCCGCCACACGTGGAGCCGTTGTAGTTCTCGAGCGTCGTCGACGTGCCGGGAAGGGTGATCTGCGGGGCCGCGGTCAGCTGGGTGTCGGGGGTGGTTCCGGCGGCGAGCGCCGCCGCGGTCACCACCACCTTGAACGTGGAGCCCGGCGGGTACGTCTGCGACACCGCACGGTTGATCAGCGGCTTCTCCGGGTCGGCGTTGAGGGCCTCCCACGCCTGGGTGGTCTCGGTGCCGTCGTGGCTGGCGAGCGAGTTGGGGTCGTAGCTCGGGGTGCTGACCATCGTGAGGATGCGTCCGGTGCTCGGTTCGATCGCGACGACCGAACCGGTGTAGCCCTTCGCCGTCAGCTCGTCGTACGCCACCTGCTGCATGACCGGGTTGATCGTGGTCACCACGTTGCCGCCGCGCGGGTCGCGCCCGGACACGAGGTCGAAGAAGCGACGCCCGAACAGCCGGTTGTCGGAGCCGTTGAGGACCGGGTCCTCGGCCCGCTCGAGACCGGTGCTGCCGTACTGCATCGAGTAGAAACCGGTGACCGGTGCGTTGGCCAGCGGGCTGGACGGTGCCGCCGGGTTCGGCGGGTAGGTGCGCAGGTACTTGTAGCGGTCGTCGGTCGGGACGGACGCCGCGAGCACCTGGCCGGCCGCCGAGATCTGGCCGCGCTGACGCGAGTACTCGTCGAGCAGCACGCGCGAGTTCCGCGGATCGGCCCGCAGGTTGTCCGCCTTGATGACCTGAACGTAGGTGGCGTTGGCGAGGAGGGCGACCACCATCACCATGACGGCGATCGCGACGCGACGCAGAGGTGTGTTCATGAGCGCGGCACCATCTCGGTCGGGGCGTCGGCGATGGGTGCGGGGCCCTTCTTCTTCGGGACGGCCGGCTCACGGGCGGCGTCGGAGATCTTGATCAGGATCGCAAGCAGGAGATAGTTGGCGAGCAGCGACGACCCACCGTAGGACATGAATGGCGTGGTCAGACCGGTGAGCGGGATCAGCTTGGTGACGCCGCCGACCACCACGAACACCTGCACCGCGATCGTGAAAGACAGCCCGGCCGCGAGGAGCTTGCCGAAGCTGTCGCGGACGGCCAGCGCGGTGCGCAGACCGCGGATGACGAGGATCAGGAACAGCATCAGGACGGCGGCGAGCCCGATCAGACCGAGCTCCTCACCGATCGTGGCGACGATGAAGTCGGTCTTCGCGAACGGCACCTGGGCGGGTCGTCCGCTGCCGAGTCCCGTTCCGGCCACACCGCCGGTCGCGAGTCCGAACAGCGACTGCGAGATCTGGTAGCCGGTGTTGTTGTAGTCGGCCAGCGGGTCGAGCCAGGTGCTGACCCGGACCCGGACGTGGCCGAACAGCTGGTAGGCGAAGAAGAAGCCGATTCCGAGCAGTCCGACGCCGATCAGCAGCCAGCCGACGCGCTCGGTGGCGATGTAGAGCATCACCAGCACGGTGCTGAACAGCAGCAGCGACGTGCCGAGGTCCTTCTCCAGCACGAGCACACCCACCGACACCATCCACGCGACGAGGATGGGGCCGAGGTCGCGGGCGCGGGGGAGGTCGATGCCGAACACGTGCTTGCCTGCGGTGGTGAACAGGTCGCGCTTCGCGACCAGCACCGACGCGAAGAAGATGATCAGGAGGATCTTCGCGAACTCGCCGGGCTGAATGCTGAAGCCGGGGAGGCGGATCCAGATCTTCGCGCCGTTCACCTCGGAGAAGCTGGACGGCAGGATCGCCGGGATGGCGAGGAACACCAGTCCGGCCAGGCCCAGCGTGTAGCTGTAGCGGGCCAGGAGGCGGTAGTCCTTGAGCAGCACCAGCACGGCCACGAAACCGGCGATGGCCAGCGTCGTCCACAGCACCTGCTGGTTGGCATCCGGCGAGGGGACGGGCAGCCCGAAGTAGGCGGCGGACTGTGCGTCGGCGAGGTCGAGTCGGTGGATCAGCACCAGCCCGAGGCCGTTGAGCAGCGCGACGATCGGCAGGATCAGCGGGTCGGCGTACGGCGCGAACCGGCGCACCGCGAGGTGCGCGATCAGGAACAGCGCCGAGTAGGCGGCGGCGTACTTGGCGAGGTCCCAGGTGATGCTCTGTTCCTGGCTGGCCTCGACCAGCACCAGCGAGATCGTCGTGATCAGGATCGCGAAACCGATCAGGATCAGCTCGGTGCCCCGGCGCGTCGACTGGACGGGGGCTGGCGCGAACCCGCCGGGGGGACTGGGAAACTGCGCCCCCGGTGATGCACTTGCGACCGACATCAGCTAGCCGTCCTGCAGTTCTGACCGGGAACCTGGGTCACGGTCGGCGCCGGGGTGGCGGTCGGAGTCTGGGGTGTGCTCGGCGCCGGTGCGGGCGGCACCTCGGCCGGGGGAACAGGCGCGGGCGGCGGCGTGGTCTCCGGGACGGGAGCCGGAGTCGGTGCCGGAGTGGTCGTCGTGGTGGTGGTGGACGACGCCGACTCGCAGACCGGAAGCAGATCGTTCTGAGCGAGCCGCGTCATCTGGTTGCGGACGTCGTCGAGCTTGCCCGAGGGCAGCCCGGCACGCACCTGCTCGCGGGCGGACGGCTGGAGGTCGTCGACCTCGAGGATGGTGCACCCGTTCGGTGATTCGGTCGGCGACATCAACGTCAGGTCGCCGGCATCGCTGACACAGCCGACGAGATTCGCTTCCTGCAGCGAGTAACCCAGCACCGAGCCGGGAACTCCGCGCAGCACGGTGACGCGTTCGCCGTCGGCGCCGACGTAGTAGTTGTTGCGGACCAGAGCCCGCCCCACGAAGGCAGCGACGGCGACCACGACGATCAGACCGAGCGCGAGCGCAGCCCACCACATGCGGTGACGCTTCTTCTTCGTCGGCGGTTCCTCGACCTGCGGGACCACCCGCTTCGGGGTGGCCCGCGGCGGCCGCATCGCGGCGGCGCGGCCCGCGGCCGTGTTGGGCGGCGGTGTGTCCTCTTCGTCGTCGGCGGAGGCGGCACCGGCGACGATGGGGTGGCTCTGCCCGTAATCGAGGTCGATGACGTCGGCGACGACGACCGTCACGTTGTCCGGGCCGCCGCTGCGCAGGGCGAGTTCGATGAGCCGGTCGGCGCACTCGTCCTGCGAGCCCTCACGCATCGTGTTCTCGATGGTCTCGTCGCTGACCACGTCCGACAGTCCGTCGGAGCACAGCAGGTAACGGTCGCCTGCGCGCGCCTCGCGGACCGTCAGCGTCGGCTCGATCTCGTTGCCGGTGAGGGCGCGCATGATGAGCGACCGCTGCGGGTGGGTATGCGCCTGCTCGGCGGTGATCCGTCCCTCGTCGACGAGGGACTGCACGAACGTGTCGTCCCGGGTGATCTGCGCGAGGGAGTCGTCGCGGAGCAGGTAGGCGCGGGAGTCGCCGATGTGGACCAGCCCGAGCTTGTTGCCGGAGAACAGAATTGCGGTGAGCGTGGTGCCCATGCCGTCGAGTTCGGGATCCTCCTCGACGTGGTCGGCGATGGAGTCGTTGCCCTCCCGGGTGGCGGCCTCGAGCTTGCCGAGAAGGTCTTCGCCGGGCTCGTCGTCGTCGAGATGCGCGAGGGCCGCGATCATCAACTGCGACGCGACCTCACCGGCCGCGTGACCGCCCATGCCGTCCGCGAGCGCCAGCAGGCGGGCACCGGCGTAGACGGAATCTTCGTTGTTGGAACGGACGAGGCCACGGTCACTGCGGGCGGCATAGCGGAGTACGAGGGTCACGGGCGCAACTCGATTACCGTTTTGCCGACCCGTACGGGGGTACCGAGCGGCACGCGGACAGATGTGGTGACCTTGGCGCGATCCAGGTACGTGCCGTTGGTCGAGCCGAGGTCTTCGACGTACCAGTCGGCGCCTCGCGGGGAGAGCCGAGCGTGGCGGGTGGAGGCGTAGTCGTCGGTGAGGACGAGGGTGGAGTCGTCGGCCCGGCCGATGAGGACGGGCTGGGTGCCGAGAGTGATGCGCGTGCCGGCGAGGCCGCCCTGCGTCACCACCAGATACTTGGCCGTCTTGGTCTTACCCAGCGACGGCAGCACGTTGCCGCTGCGCGAATATCGGGGCGGCACACGGACGCCGGATCCCGCGTAGATGTCGCCGCGCAACGCCCGCAGAACGGTCCACACGAAAAGCCACAGCAGAAGCAGGAAACCTGCTCGTGTGAGTTGCAGAATCAAACCTTGCACGGCAGTCCACCTCCTTCTGTGGCGGGAACGTTCGAGGTTCCAGCGTCTTTTTCTCGCAGCATCATATGGGCAACCCGCACCCTGGGATCAGGATACGGACAGCCCACAACGATACGGAGTCCCCACCGTGTTACGTCCGACACGGGCTCCGACGCGATGTCGGTCGAGTATCGAAGCCGTCTCGGTTGGGTCTCGGTGAGGCAGTTCGGGGTCGGGTATCGGCAGAACCTACTCGGAGTCCTAACTCGGTGGTGCCTCAGAGGATTCGGACCAGAATCTCCGAATGACCCGCCCGGATGATGTCTCCGTCGGCCAGCTGCCAATCCTGCACGGGGGCACCGTTGACGGTGGTGCCGTTGGTGGAGCCGAGGTCGGACAGCATCGCGACCTGGCCGTCCCAGCGAATGTCGATGTGGCGGCGCGACACACCGGTGTCGGGCAGGCGGAACTGTGCCTCCTGGCCGCGGCCGATGATGTTGTTGCCCTCACGGAGCTGGAAGTGGCGTCCACTGCCGTCCTCGAGCTGCAGCGTCGCCGTGAACGTGTGGCCGTCGGGCGCGTAGGCCTGCTGCCCGTAGCCGCCCTGGTCGTAGTCGGCGTAGCCCTGCTGGTCGTACGCCTGCTGGTCGTATCCGCCCTGCTGGTAGCCGCCGCGGTCGTAACCCTGGTCGTAGCCCTGCGGCTGCTGGTACCCGGCCTCCGCGTAGGAACCGTCCGGGTAGCGGGCGGGAGCCGCCTGCTGGTCGTACGCCTGCTGGTCGTAACCCTGCTGGTAGCCGCCCTGCTGGTAGTCGTAGCCGGCGTCCGCGGGCTGCTCGTAGCCGGGAGCCTGCGCACCCTGGTCGTATGCCTGGCCGTACGCGGCATCCTGGGGGTACCCGCCGCGCTGGTCGTCGGGGTACTGCTGCTGGTCGTAGCCGCCCTGCTGGTAGCCGCCGCGGTCGTAACCGTTCTGGTAGCCCTGCGGGTACCGCTGGTCCTGACCCGCATGGGCATGACCGTTGCGCGCGTACTGCGGGTCGGGATTGCGGTTGCCCGCTGGTTCGCGGCTGGGGTCGTAGCCTGAGTTCTGCGTCATGGGGCCAGCTCCTGGATTCGACGTGACGGGTACAAACGGTGCCTGTGGTCGCGGTGCGGGACCGCCTGGCGGTTCGGGTCGCCCCGGCGTGGCCGCCCCTGGGCGGCCGGCATCCGGATCCACCGAACCCCGGGTGCGGAACTGCCCGGTGTGCAGTGAAGGCGACGGTTCGAACGCGACATGAATGGGACCATACGTCTGCCAGCCCTGGTCGCGAATGAAGTCTTCGAGGTGTCGGGCGAAGGCCTTGACCGTCAAGTCTCTGTCGGCGGCAAGTTCTTCGTGGTCCGAGTTGTTGATGGCGATGACATAGCTGTTCGGCGCGAGCAGGTGCCCACCGTCCAACTGCTGGATTCGGTCGGAGGCTTCCTGCTGAAGCGCGGCCTCCACCTCCTGTGGCACCACGCCGCCGCCGAAGACCCGGGCGAACGCGTCACCCACGGCTCCCTGGAGCTTCCGCTCGAAACGTTGAACTATCCCCATCGGAACCTCCTCACGGTGCCTGGCTGTCGGGCCTTCTGTCCTCGGTGCGCGGTGGCTGTGACGAGACATGTCCGTGTCGCGGCACTGCCGTGCGCGTATCCCACGGTACTGTCATTGCCTCGGGCCACGACACGGGTCTACGCCATTGCATGATATCGGTCTTTGCCTGGACGGGTGTTTTTGTGGCCTTTTCGGGTCCTGACCTGTACGAATCGTGATTTCTGGCGACCTCGTGTTAATGTTTCCGGGTCGCTCGGGCGAGTGGCGGAATGGCAGACGCGCTGGCTTCAGGTGCCAGTGTCCTTCGGGACGTGGGGGTTCAAGTCCCCCTTCGCCCACCACATGCGATTCTTCGGAATCGCGACATCGAGGCCACGAACTCCACGAGTTCGTGGCCTTCGTGTTTTCCCCACAAAGGTGCGTGGGGTGGTGTATCCCCACCCCAGGGTGGCTACCGGGCGCCCCGTCGCAGCCCGACGATGGAGTAGAAGCCTCGTCGCGAACCACCGGCCCTTCGGACCCGAACCCGTCCTCCCGGCGGTCCGTGACGAATGACTCGAGTGTGAACCTGCCGTCCGGCTTCTTCCGCTGGGTTTCTGCGAACGTCGAGAGTGGGTTGTGTATGAGCATCAGCCAGGTCCGGGCCACCAGCTCGGCGAATGTCGGTGAGTACGTCGGTTCCGTCGCGACAACGGTGGGCGCCCAGTCGGTCGACTGGTGGTGCACCCCCGCTTTCGACGCGGTCGTGACCCTTTCCTGCGAGATCCCCTACTACCGTGGCCGGAAGGCCGTACTGGCCTGGAACCGCCACTTCGGGTGGTCGCTCGGGGTACACGGACTCTCCCAGGGGAACGTGCTGGTCGTCGAGGGACTCGGGTTGGGACCGGCACCGGATCCCGCGCACTGCTCGGATCGGGTCGCCGAGTTGCTCACCGAACTCGCCGACTGGGCGCCCCGTCCGGCGTCCGGACAGCCCGCCCCGCGAATCGTGCACGGCCCTGGCGCTCCCCACGCCTGAGCTATAAATCTGGAACCCGTGCGTCGCGGGCGCCGACCGGCTTGGATATCGAGTATGGACGGCAGGAGAGCCCCTGATCCGCTGCGCCTCGCGGCCGGCGTCGCCGCGACCGCCGGCGGTGCGTTGCAGCGTGTGATCGGACTCGGCGTCGACACGGCGCGACTCCTGCCGGGAGTCGACCCGCTGCTGGTCACCCTCGAGGAACGCGGCACCCAGACGCTCCGCAGTGCCGACGAACTCGCGGATCGGGTGCTGCACGCAGTGCTGCGAAGAGTCGTGCAAGTCGCTCTTCAGGAGGTGGACCTCACCACGATCGTGCGTGATCACGTCGACCTGGACGTGGTCGCCGAAGGCATCGACATCCAGCGCATCATCGACCGCGTCGACGTGGATGCCATCGCCGCCCGGGTGGACATCCCGCAGATTCTCGATCGCGTCGACATCGACGCCGTCGCCGCGCGGATAAACGTGGATGCGATCGTCGACCGCGTAGACGTGGACTCCGTCATCGGGCGGGTCGATCTGGTGGTGCTCGCCGATACCGTGATCGAGGGCGTGGACCTGCCGCGCATCATCCGCGAGTCGACGGACTCGATGTCCAACGAGGCGGTCCGCGGGGTGCGGACCCAGGGCATGCAGGCCGACGACGCCGTCGCCGGGTTCGTGGGCAAGCTGTTCGGGCGCGGGCACGAACCGGACGATGCATGAGCACCCCGGCACATCGCGCGGCCGGGATCGTCACCCGCGGTCTGGCAGCGGGCATCGACCTGGCAGTCGTGCTGGCCGTGATGGGCGGCATCTATGTCGGAGTGTTGTTCCTCCGGTTGCTGTTCTCGCCGCAGGAATTCTCGTTCCCCGATGCCAATGCCGTGCTCTCCGTGACCTTGTTCATCGGCGTGTCGGTGCTGTACCTGACGGCGTGCTGGGCCGTGAGCGGCCGCACCGTCGGTGCCGTGACGATGGGGCTGCGGGTGGTCAGCCGCAACGGTGAACTGATCGGCTGGCTGCGGGCCCTTCTCCGGGCGGTGCTGTGCGTGATGTTCGGGTTCGGATTGTTCTGGGCGGCAGTCGACGGCCGGCGCCGGTCCCTGCAGGACATCCTGCTGCGGACCGCCGTCGTCTACGACTGGGATCCGGATCTGCACGCCGTCGAGCCGGGCACCTGACGTCTGCCTAGCATGGGGTCATGTACGCGGAGCGGCGGTCGGTGTTCCCCGGCGCTGTGGTGTGGCAGAAGACCGCAGCCGGCGGTGAGGCGGCCATCCTGCCCGACGGCTGCATGGACCTCATCTGGATGAACGGTGACGTCGTCGTGGCCGGCCCCGACTCCCGGCCGTATCTGAACCGCAGCCGCGAGGGCGACCGCTACGTCGGATTACGCTGTTCCCCAGGCACTCTGCCGGATCTTCTGGCGACGCCGGCGGAGGAGCTGGCCAACCTTCGGGTGCCGCTCGCCGAGGTGCTGACGGACCGCGCCACCACGGAATTCCTCGGCAGGATCGCCGACGCCGCCGACCCCGGCCGGGCGCTCGAGGAGTTCGCGAGGTCTCGCCGGCTCCTCGGGCCGCCGCCGGATGGCAGGATCCCCGCGATCGTGCGGCTTCTGGAGCAGCAGACATCCGTTAGCGAGGTGGCGGACCGGATCGGTGTCGGCGAGCGCCAACTGCACCGCCTGTGCCGACGGCAGTTCGGTTACGGGCCGAAGATGCTGGCCCGGATCCTTCGATTGCAGTCGGCGCTGGGGTTGGCGGGTTCGTCCATCCCCGCAGCTCAGGCGGCCGGCATGGCGGGTTTCGCCGATCAGGCCCACCTGATCCGTGAGGCACACGAGTTGACCGGCCGCACGTTCGGTCAGCTGGTCACGGTGTGAGCGCGGCAAAGAGGTCGACGGGGTTGCCGTCGGGATCGTCGACGGTGGCGTAACGCTGCCCCCACGGTGCGTCCCACGGCTTCTTCCGACCGTTGTAGCCGCATCCCGTGAACTCGTCGAACAGCGTGTCGACGTCTGCGGCGGTGCCGCAGTCGAAAGCGAGGGCGAGGCGATGCCCGCCGGCGGGTTCGGTCCAGTCGGGTGTGAACGAGCGGATGGTCTCGACCGTGTCCCACAGCACGCGGATCCCACCGGGAAACTCGAATTCGACGTGCGGTGCCTGATCGGCGTCGGCGGGAATGTCGAGTCCGAGCCGCCGGTAGAACGCGAGCGACGTGGGCAGGTCGTGGACGACCAGTTCGATGGCACTGAATGTTGCGGTCATACCGAGAACGCTAACGACCTCAGACTGACCCGCATTGAAGGTTTCGGACATCGAGCACCGGAGTCCGATTTCTTCAATCACCTGTGCCGTGGAGCGGGGATGCTGGGAGTCATGACCACCGAATCAACTCATGTGAGTGTGTTCATCGCTCGGACCGCCGCCGACGTGTACGCCTACGCGAGCGACCCCGCCAACCTCCCCGCCTGGGCGGCCGGCCTGAGCACCAACATCACCCGGGACGGCGACCGTTGGCTCGCGGACTCCCCGATGGGACAGGTCGCCGTGACCTTCGCACCCGCCAACGACTACGGCGTCCTCGACCACGACGTCACCCTCCCCAGCGGCGACACCGTCTACAACCCCGTGCGCGTCATCCCCGATGGCGACCACAGCGAAGTCGTCTTCACCATCCGGCGACGCGACGGCGTCACCGCCGAAGAATTCGCGCAGGACGCAGCAGCCGTCACCGCCGACCTGCAGAGGTTGAAGGGGTTGCTGGAGGCGTGAGGGGGCGCGGGCCTTCGCGTTTGCACACCGATTGGTCAAACGCGCTGCAATTGCGGGTGCAGCTGACTAAACCGTGGGCGGATGTGGGTAAGTGCCTCGCTCAGACCCGTTCCGGACGACCTTCGGCCACGGCCGACGCCGCCGCGGACACCCGCTCGTACGCGGCCCGGGTGTCCGATGCCAGCCGGCTGTGATCGATGACGATTCCCATGCCCAGATGTTCGTCGTAGGGGATGGTCTCGACGCCCCACACCTGTCCGCCCAAGTACTCGCGGAGAAGGTCGACGTCCACCTGCCAGCCGGTGGCGTCCTGATTCGACACGGTGACGACGGTGCGGGCGAGCCCGGGTTCGCCGAGCGTGTCACCGATCGACTGCAACGCGGAGCGCAGGCGGTTGAACGCGTCCGCCCGGCACGGCACGACGAGAACGATCGGTGACGGGGTGGCCAGCAGCGGCGCGAGGTATGCGGCGCGCAACCGGTGACCCAGGTCGTGGACGGCACTCACTCCGCGAGCGCGCAGTAACCCTGTGAGAGTGTGGAATTCGCCGTCCGACGCGGTCTGGTCCCCCAGGCGGTTCAGGATGCGGGTCCCGGCACTCGTGCGGGAGCAGTACCCGTCGAACACGTCGTCCGCGACGGGGCCGGCGGCCACCAGTTGCTCGAGGCCGCTCACGGAGAGCGCAGCGTCGGCGCCACGTTCGGCGACGTCGCCGCCCGCGGGTGTCGCGTCGACGGCCACGACCGCGCCGCCGCGAGCTGCCGCGGTGTTGGCGAGCCCCAGCGCCGTCGTGGTTGCGCCGGCTCCTCCGCAGGCCCCGAGGACGAGGGTCGACACCGGAAGTGGGTGCAGCAGTTGGTCGGTCACTTCGCGTCTCCAATGGATGTGATGTACGTGCGACCGTCGCGGCCGGCGGTGGTCACGACCTGCTCGTACTTCTTCGTCGACCCGTCCGGACGCAGTTCCGACAGCGTCACCGCGTAGCGGCCGGGTTCGGTTTCGGTGATGGCGAGGCAGTGCTCGGTGCCCTCGGCAACCGAGTCGATGCCGCCCTGGATGGACTCGGCGGACCCCAGCGGCGCGTCGGGGGCGACCACCTCGCGGGCCTTCGTGCCACTGCGTGCGACGTAGTACGCATGGTCGAAGGCCAGGATCGCGGCGACGCCGTCGGACGTCCCGCCGGGACCGTTGCCGACAACCGTCGCGCCGTCGCGGGATTCGACGCACCAGCCGGAATCGGTAGCGGCGACGGGAGTTCCGCTCGCATCACCGGACGTCGAGGCGAACACGGCGACCACACCGGCGACGACGGCGATCACCGCGGCGGCGACGCCGGCGACCACGAGCCTCTGATTACCGCGAACAGGTGGTGCGGGATCGGGCTCGTCGCCCGCGGTCAGCCACGTCGGAGCCGGGGGTTGCTGCTCGGGTTCCGCGGCGGGAGCCGTCGACCCCGGTGCCGGGGCCGACGCGAACGGCGGGAACCAGTGCGAGAAGCGGTCGAGGGGTGCCCTGTTCGGCGGTTCGGTCACAGTTGAATCCTCCACACCTCATTCCCTCGCGCGGAGCCGACCCCGGGCGGGCTTCGCGCGAGGGAATCGGATCACACGTGCAGCGTCGCCTGGCTGCGCACGTTCACGCCGCCGATCGTGGTGGTGGCCGGACCGCTGTCGGTCGACTGCAGCTGCGGCAGTTGCGGTGCGGGGAGGGACGCGATCGTCCGAACCAGCTCCCCGAATGCCGGGTACCGGTGGGCCGCATCCGTGATCGCGGCGGCGACGGGGGTGACGTCGACGGGCGCAGACCAATTGGTGGGGTGCTCCGCGTGGGAATCGGCCGAGAACGCGGAGACGGTGGCTGCCGTCGGCGAGGACGGGTCGACGGCGATGCCCGCGGTGCCGGTGGCGTCGCCGACGCGCCAGCCGACGGTGCCGACGTATCCCTCGGGGTTGCCGTACTGGCGTCCGTTGACGGCCACGGGCACCGCGCCGACCAGTGTGTCGACGGCCGCGTTCACCTCGACGACCGGCTTCGGCACCGGAACTACGGGGGCGACCGGTGCCTGATGTGCCTTCGGCATGTCGTCGGGGTCGATCCACACGGTCGCCGGCTGGGCGGCCGGTGCCTCGTCCACGACACCCTCGGCGGCGGGCGCTGCCAGGTCGGGAGCAGTAGGCACGACCGTCTCGGCACCCGGCACCGCCAGCGGAGCCTGCGGGGGAGCGGGCGTCGTCGCGGCCGGAGCCGCCGGGTCGGTGACGCCCGGCTGGGACGTGGTGGGCGGCGTCGTCGGGACCGTCACGCCGGGCTGCGACGTGGTGGGCGCGGCCGAGGGGTCGGTGACGCCCGGCTGCGACGTGGACGGCGGGGTGGTCGGAGCGGCGTGCGCCGTCGCGGCGCCGAGCAGTGCTGCGGCGGACACCGAAACAGCGGCTGCCAGAGCGTGCATGCGGATTCTCAAGTCTTTGACTCCTGAAGTCGAACGGACATGGTGATCGAACGGACTGGTGCTGACGAAGCAAACGCAAGAGCGGTGCAGTTCAGAGGCACCGAAAGAGGGAAGCGAGCACAGCAGAATGCGTCCACCGACCAGGTGGATGTGTTGTTTCCCCGATGAGATACGTCCGTGCTGCCGGCACACTGCCGCAGCCGTCGTCCACCGCCCCCATGACCGCCCCCGGTTCTTTCTCGTCCCCCTACCGCGGCAAAGTACCAGACGGGCAACCGTTCCCGCGCCCCCACATTCCGGTCAGGCCAGGCCCGCGGCCAGTTTCACCGACAGATCGCGCAGCGGACGAAGACGGCCGGTCATCGCGACGGAGGACATGGCGCGCGATCCACGCACCAGCCGCCGCGTCGCTGGCCGCCGTGCGCGGTCGTACCGGCGCAGTGCGGTGTGAATGTCGGTGTCGGCGGTGAGGAATCGGCCGAGCGCGACGGCGTCGACGAGGGCCTCGCAGGCGCCCCGGCCGAGGTTCGGCGCCATCGCGTGGGCCGCGTCGCCGAGCAGGGCCGCGTTGCCCGACACGTACGACGGCAGCGCGGGCGACTCGTACAGGTCGTGGTGGAGCATCGCGTCGGGGGTGGCGGCATCCAGTACTGCCCGGACATCGGCGTGCCAATTCCCGAACCGTGACCGGAGGTAGTCGAGGCCGCCGGGGTGGCCGGCGTCGGTGCGGACGCACGCGAACCAGTTGACGAGATCGCCGTCGCGCGGAGTGATGCCGAAAAGTGCGTCCGTGTCCCAGGTTTCGCTGACGGTGTCGCGATGTCCGGGCACCCACCCGCGCCAGGCGGTCGCGCCTACGTACCGTGGCTCGAACTTCTCGCCGAACAGTTGTCGGCGGGTCAGGCTGCGCAGACCGTCCGCACCGATCACGACGTCGTGGTCCGTCAGCGCGTCGAGGGCGGGTGCCGGTGTGCCGAACGAGATCATGTCGTCGGGCAGGGCCTCGGCCAGTGTGGCCAGCAGGGCGGGCCGCGACAGCAGGTAGGCGGTGCGGTTGCGGTTGTCGATGGTGCCGATCACGGATCCGTCGGGGCGCAGGAGCGAACCGCGGTGCTGGGGTGATCCCAGTGTGCGTACCCGATCACCTGCGCCGATCGCGTCCAGCGCGTCGAGGGCCTGCGGCCACATGCCGAGTGCGGTGCCCGACGTGGGCAGGGTGTCGGCACGCTCGAAGACCTTGACGTGCCAGCCGGCGCGGGACAGGTAGCGGGCGACGGCGAGTCCGCCGATGCCGCCGCCGAGGACTGCTGCGGAGTGCGTCATGACCACCACGCTACTACGGGTGTAGTGAATTTACTACCGTTGTAGTGTCGGGGTATGGCAGACAAACGGGAGCAGGTGCTCGACGCCGCCATCGCGCTACTCGGCACGAAAGGCGTCCGGGCTCTCACGCACCGGGGCGTCGACGAGCTGGTCGGAATGCCGCAGGGGTCCACGTCCAACTACTTCCGTAGCCGGGGCGCGCTGCTCGAGGGGATCGTCACACGGCTCGTCGAACGTGACCGGGAGGACTGGCAGAAGTTCGCGCACCTCCGGCCCGACAGCAGAGACGCACTGGTCGCGGCGCTGGTCGCCTTTGTGAGTTTCTCCACTGGTCCGGACCGCGTGCGCACGAGTGCCCGCTACGCACTCTTCGTGGAGGCGTCCGTGACACCGGGCTTGGACGCGAAGATCGGGTCGGCGCGCCGAGCGCTCGTAGAATGGGGCGCGGACATGCTGGAACTCGTGGGATCGCGGAACCCGGCTTCCGACGCAGTGGTGATCACCGACTACCTGGACGGTGTAATCCTTCATCAACTCACCGTCCCGGATCCCGATTTCGATCCGACTGCGGGAATTACAGCGGTGCTCAGCGCGCTCACTTAACATGTACTCAGTGCAGTCGGACGAGGTCCGCCCTCGACAATGCCCAGTTCAGAGGGTAAATAGGCCAACCTAAGTTGTGTTTCGTCGGGGGTTCTGAATTATCGTTTTCGTTACACGTTGGACCCACGAAAGTCCGACCCGACCGAAAAGCCACGTCGCCCGGTGCGAGGACCACACCCAGCGTGCTGCAAAAGGGCGATAGCCGATCGGTGGTGCCGATCACGTCGTGACGGCACCTGCTTTGCAAGTTGATGGCCATCAGCGCTGCTGGTCGTCGGTGCATCTTTTGGCATACGAAGGCTAGGTATGAAGCAACTTCCAGGCCCCCAGGGGCTGTATCACCCGTCGAACGAGCACGATTCCTGTGGCGTCGCGTTCGTCGTGGACATGAAGGGCCGCCGCAGCAGGGACATCGTCGAGAAGGCGATCACCGCGCTGGTGAACCTCGAGCACCGTGGTGCCGCGGGCTCCGAACCCAACACGGGTGACGGCGCCGGCATCCTCCTCCAGGTCCCGGACAAGTTCTTCCGCGCCGTGGTCGACTTCCCGCTGCCCGCGGAAGGCACGTACGCCACCGGCATCGCGTTCCTGCCGCAGAGCAAGGCCGACGCGCAGCGCGCAGCCGACGCCGTCGAGAAGATCGTCGAGAGCGAGGGCCTGAAGGTCCTCGGCTGGCGCGAGGTCGCGACCGACGACTCGTCGCTCGGCGCCCTGGCCCGCGACGCCATGCCGACGTTCCGGCAGATCTTCATCGGCAGCGAGAACGACGCCCTCACCGGACTCGACCTCGAGCGGCGCGCCTACGTGGTCCGTAAGCGCACCGAGCACGAGCTGGGCAGCGAAGGCGCAGGCAAGGACGGCCCCGGTCGCGAGACCGTGTACTTCCCCAGCCTGTCGAGCCAGACGTTCGTCTACAAGGGCATGCTGACCACCCCGCAGCTCAAGGGTTTCTACCTGGACCTGCAGGACGAGCGACTCGAGTCGGCCCTCGGCCTCGTGCACTCGCGCTTCTCCACCAACACGTTCCCGTCGTGGCCGCTGGCCCACCCGTTCCGGCGCGTGGCCCACAACGGTGAGATCAACACCGTCACCGGCAACGAGAACTGGATGCGTGCCCGTGAGGCGCTCATCGACAGCGACATCTTCGGTGGCCGGGAGCAGTTGGAGAAGATCTTCCCGGTCTGCACGAACGGCGCCAGCGACACAGCGCGGTTCGACGAGGTGCTCGAGATGCTGCACCTCGGTGGCCGCAGCCTGCCGCACGCCGTGCTGATGATGATCCCGGAAGCCTGGGAACGGCACGAGAGCATGGACCCCGCACGCCGGGCGTTCTACCAGTACCACTCGTCGCTCATGGAGCCGTGGGACGGACCGGCGTCGGTGTGCTTCACCGACGGCACCGTCATCGGCGCCGTCCTGGACCGCAACGGCCTGCGCCCCTCGCGCCTCTGGGTGACCGACGACGACCTCGTCGTCATGGCCTCCGAGGTCGGCGTCCTACCGATCGACCCGGCCACCGTCGTGAAGAAGATCCGGCTGCAGCCCGGCCGCATGTTCCTCGTCGACACCGCCGAGGGTCGCATCATCAGCGACGACGAGATCAAGTCGGAACTGGCCGCCGAGCACCCCTACCAGGAGTGGCTCGACCAGGGTCTGACCCACATGGACGACCTGCCGGACCGCCCGTACACGTACATGTCGCACGAACGCGTCGTGCTGCGTCAGCTGATGTTCGGGTACACCAACGAAGAGGTCAACCTCCTCGTCAAGCCGATGGCGCTGTCCGGTGCCGAGGCGCTCGGCTCCATGGGTACCGACACCCCGATCGCCGTGCTGTCCTCGCGGTCGCGGATGCTGTTCGACTACTTCTCGCAGCTGTTCGCGCAGGTCACGAACCCGCCACTCGACGCCATCCGCGAGGAGGTCGTCACCAGCCTCGGCGGCACCATCGGCCCCGAGCACGACCTGCTGCACCCCACCGCGGAGTCCTGCCGGCAGATCTTCCTGCCGCAGCCGATCCTGCACAACGACGACCTGTCGAAGCTCATTCACGTCAACGACGACGGCGAATTCCCGAACTTCCGCAGCGTCATCGTCCGCGGTCTGTACCCCGTTGCCGAGGGCGGCGCGGGTCTGCGCAAGGCCCTCGACGACGTCCGCTACCAGGTGTCGGAGGCCATCGCCGGCGGTGCGCGCCTCGTCGTCCTGTCCGACCGTGAGTCGAACGAGACGTACGCGCCCATCCCGTCGCTGCTGCTGACGTCGGCCGTGCACCACCACCTGGTGCGTGAGAAGACCCGCACCAAGGTCGGTCTCATCGTCGAGGCCGGCGACGCCCGCGAGGTGCACCACATGGCGCTCCTCATCGGCTTCGGTGCGGCAGCGGTCAACCCGTACATGGCGTTCGAGACCGTCGACGAGGCGGTGCAGAACAACGAACTGCAGGGCATCAGCCTCGACAAGGCCATCCAGAACTACATCAAGGCCGCGGGCAAGGGTGTGCTCAAGGTGATGTCCAAGATGGGCATCTCCACCCTCGCGTCCTACACCGGCGCCCAGCTGTTCCAGGTCATCGGCCTGTCGCAGGAACTGGTCGACGAGTACTTCACCGGTTTGCAGTCCAGCCTCGGCGGCATCGGTCTCGACCAGATCGCCGCCGACGTCGCGGTCCGCCACTCCAACGCGTACCTGGACCGTCCCGAGGAGCGCGCGCACCGCGAGCTCGAGGTGGGCGGCGAGTACCAGTGGCGTCGTGAGGGCGAGTACCACCTGTTCAACCCGGACACGGTGTTCAAGCTGCAGCACTCCACGCGCACCGGGCAGTACGAGGTGTTCAAGGAGTACACGAAGCTGGTCGACGACCAGTCCGAGCGCCTCGCAGCGTTGCGCGGCCTCTTCGAGTTCAAGAAGGGCGTGCGCGAGCCCGTCCCGCTGGACGAGGTCGAGCCCGCCACCGAGATCGTCAAGCGCTTCTCGACGGGTGCGATGAGCTACGGCTCCATCTCCGCCGAGGCGCACGAGACCCTCGCCATCGCCATGAACCGCCTCGGCGGCCGGTCCAACTCCGGTGAGGGCGGCGAGAGCCCGGCCCGCTTCACCCCGGACGAGAACGGCGACTGGCGGCGGTCCGCGATCAAGCAGGTCGCGTCGGGACGCTTCGGTGTCACGTCGCACTACCTGACCAACTGCACCGACATCCAGATCAAGATGGCGCAGGGAGCGAAGCCCGGTGAGGGCGGCCAGCTGCCGGCGCACAAGGTGTACCCGTGGGTGGCCGAGGTCCGGCACTCCACGCCCGGCGTCGGGCTGATCTCGCCGCCGCCGCACCACGACATCTACTCGATCGAGGATCTCGCGCAGCTGATCCACGACCTGAAGAACGCCAACCCGCAGGCCCGGATCCACGTGAAGCTGGTGTCCGAGGTCGGTGTCGGCACCGTCGCCGCGGGTGTGTCCAAGGCACACGCGGACGTCGTGCTGATCTCCGGTCACGACGGTGGCACCGGCGCCACCCCGCTGACGTCGATGAAGCACGCGGGCGCCCCGTGGGAGCTCGGCCTCGCCGAAACCCAGCAGACGCTGCTCCTCAACGGTCTGCGCGACCGCATCGTCGTGCAGGTCGACGGCCAGCTCAAGACCGGCCGCGACGTGATGGTCGCCGCGCTGCTCGGTGGCGAGGAGTTCGGTTTCGCGACCGCCCCGCTGGTGGTGTCGGGCTGCATCATGATGCGGGTCTGCCACCTCGACACCTGCCCCGTCGGTGTCGCCACGCAGAACCCCGTTCTGCGCAAGCGGTTCAACGGCAAGCCGGAGTTCGTGGAGAACTTCTTCCTCTTCATCGCCGAAGAGGTGCGCGAACTCCTCGCCGAGCTCGGCTTCCGCACCCTCGACGAGGCCGTCGGACAGGTCGACGTCCTCGACACCACGAAGGCCCTCGAGCACTGGAAGGGCAGCAAGGCCGGCAACCTCGACCTGTCGCCGATCCTGCACGAGACCGAGTCGGCGTTCATGGACCAGGACCTGTACTGCACGGGCACCCAGGACCACGGCCTCGACAAGGCACTGGACCAGCAACTGATCGTCCAGAGCCGCAACGCTCTCGACAAGGGCCAGAAGGTCACGTTCGAGTCGCCGATCACCAACGTCAACCGCACGGTCGGCACCATGCTCGGCCACGAGGTGACGAAGGCGTACGGCGGCGAGGGCCTGCCGGACAACACGATCGACATCACGTTCACCGGTTCGGCCGGTAACAGCTTCGGTGCGTTCGTCCCCAAGGGCATGACCCTGCGCCTGCACGGCGATGCCAACGACTTCGTCGGCAAGGGCCTGTCCGGTGGACGCCTCGTGGTGCGTCCGCCGCTGGAGACCGCGCCCGGTTTCGTCGCTGAGGACAACATCATCGGCGGCAACGTGATCCTGTTCGGTGCCACGAGCGGTGAGGCTCTGCTCCGCGGTGTCGTGGGCGAGCGATTCGCGGTCCGTAACTCCGGCGCCACCGCGGTGGTCGAGGGAGTCGGCGACCACGGTTGCGAGTACATGACCGGCGGAAAGGTCGTCATCCTCGGTGCGACGGGACGTAACTTCGGTGCCGGCATGTCCGGTGGCGTCGCGTACGTCTACAACCCGGACAAGGTGTTCGAGGACAACCTCAACACGGAACTGGTGGATCTCGAGGACCTGACGGGTGACGACTTCACCTGGCTGAAGTCCGCCATCGAGCGTCACCGCGACGAGACGGGCTCGGAGGTTGCCGCGCGCATCCTGTCCGACTGGTCGCAGCAGGTCAACCATTTCGCGAAGGTGATGCCCCGCGATTACAAGAAGGTGCTCTTGGCCATCGAGGCCGCGAAGAAGGATGGAAAGAACGTGGACGAGGYAGTGATGGAGGCAGCTCGTGGGTGATCCAAGCGGCTTCCTGAAGCACACGTCACGCGAACTTCCGGTTCGCCGGCCGGTGCCGTTGCGCCTGCTCGACTGGAACGAGGTCTACGAGGAGTTCTCGCCGGACACCCTGAAGACTCAGGCCAGCCGGTGCATGGACTGCGGTATCCCGTTCTGCCACAACGGCTGTCCGCTGGGGAACCTGATTCCCGAGTGGAACGACCTGGTGTACAAAGACCGGTGGCACGACGGCATCGAGCGTCTGCACGCGACCAACAACTTCCCGGAGTTCACCGGGCGGCTGTGCCCCGCACCCTGTGAGGCGTCGTGCGTCCTGGGCATCAACCAGGACCCCGTCACCATCAAGCAGGTCGAGGTCGAGCTCATCGACCGCGCCTTCGACGAAGGCTGGGTCAAGCCGGTGCACCCGACGCGTTCGACGGGCAAGAAGGTCGCCGTCGT
The DNA here is from genome assembly GCF_056402775.1 of Rhodococcus sp. P3_B8. Lineage (NCBI taxonomy): Bacteria > Bacillati > Actinomycetota > Actinomycetes > Mycobacteriales > Nocardiaceae > Rhodococcus > Rhodococcus sp. P3_B8. The sequence continues at coordinate 24,376 of NZ_JBFUGT010000001.1, read as the reverse complement.
CGGTTCCGGTCCCGCGGGTCTCGCTGCAGCGCAGCAGCTGACGCGCGCCGGGCACATGGTCACCGTGTTCGAGCGGGCCGACCGAATCGGTGGGCTCCTGCGGTACGGCATCCCCGAGTTCAAGATGGAGAAGCGGCACATCGACCGCCGTCTCGACCAGATGAATTCCGAGGGCACCGTCTTCAAGACGGGTGTCAACGTGGGTGTCGACATCACCGCGGACGCACTGCGCGAGCAGTTCGACGCCGTGGTGCTGGCCGGCGGTGCCACCGAGGCCCGCGACCTGCCGATCCCCGGCCGCGAGCTGGACGGCATCCATCAGGCGATGGAGTTCCTGCCGATCGCCAACCGCGTGCAGCTCGGCGACCTGGAGAAGCCGACCATCACCGCGGAGGGCAAGAAGGTCGTCATCATCGGCGGCGGCGACACCGGCGCGGACTGCCTGGGCACCTCGCACCGTCAGGGTGCCGAGAGCGTTCACCAGTTCGAGATCATGCCGAGACCGCCCGAGACCCGCGCCGAGCACACCCCGTGGCCGACGTACCCGCTGATGTACCGGGTCGCGTCCGCGCACGAGGAGGGCGGCGAACGCCTCTTCTCCGTGAACACGGAACGGTTCGTCGGTGCCGACGGCAAGGTGACCGCACTGAAGGCCCACGAGGTCGAGATGAAGTCGGGCCGCTTCGAGAAGGTGGAGGGCTCGGACTTCGAGCTCGAGGCCGACCTCGTGCTGCTGGCGATGGGCTTCGTCGGACCCGAGAAGCCGGGCCTGCTCACCGATCTCGGCGTCGACCTCAACGAGCGCGGCAACGTCGCCCGCTCCGCGAAGTGGGCCACCAACGTCGACGGCGTCTTCGTGGCCGGCGACATGGGACGGGGTCAGTCGCTGATCGTGTGGGCCATCGCCGAGGGTCGCTCCGCGGCCGCCGCGGTCGATGCGTACCTCGAGGGCGAGTCGGCGCTGCCGTCTCCGATCGAGACCACCACCGCCCCGCAGCGGTAGCTGTAACTGCTCGTACAACCGCACCCCGGTAGGTTTTCCTACCGGGGTGTCGGTTTATCGTGCGGGGGTCACGTTCGGTCGGTAACGTTCATTTACCGATCGTGCATCTTTAGGTCACGTCGCCCTGGCAGCATCCCGTCTGCAGGACGGCGAAGGGGAGAACAGGTTGAGGCCATGGCAATGAAACGGGTTATTGCACTTCTGACCGCAGTGGCTGCTGCGGCAGCCATCCCGGTGGTATCGGGTGTGGTGGGCACGAGCGCAGTAGCGAACGCGGACCCCTGCCCGAGTCTGTACGTGGTCGCGATTCCGGGGACCTGGGAAACGTCCACCAAGGACAATGTCAGGCCGACGCCGGGTCTGCTGTCCGCGGTGACGAACGGTCTGCCGTCGTCGATCCGCACCGACTACGTCACGTACGCCGCCACGGCCTTCCCGTGGGAGTCCGAGGTGTACGGGCGCTCTAAGGCGCAGGCGGTCAGCAATGCCAAGGGCATGCTGTCGTCGATGTCGCAGCAGTGCCCCGACACCAAGCTGTCGATCATCGGTTACAGCCAGGGCGCCGACGCCGCAGGTGATCTCGCTGCGGAGATCGGCACCGGACTCGGTGTCGTCCCCGCCGACAAGATCGCGGCCGTCGGACTCGTCTCCGATCCGCGGCGGTCGCCGACCGACGCCCTCGTCGGACCTCCTGTCGCCGGCAGCGGCGCCGGTGGTCCCCGCATCGGCGGGTTCGGCTGGGTCAGCCAGAACACGCGGACCTTCTGCGCGTACGGCGACCTGTACTGCTCCACGCCGAAGGAAGACTTCGTGACCAGGCTCGCCGGATTCCTCGCGCAGACGTCGGATCCGACGCCGACGCTGTTCGGCCGCTACCAGCAGGAAGCGCTCGCGATCTGGAACGACATCCTCGCCGTCGGCGGTGTGCCGGCCCTGATGGCTCAGCTGGACGAGCAGTCCAACGAGAAGCGCATCGACGAGCTGGAGCAGTTCTACAAGTCGCAGGCTCACCAGGACTACACCCGCTACGCCGTCGACGGGTCGGGCACGCCCGCCACGGCGTGGCTGAGGAACTGGTTGCGCGACATCGCGTGAGTTCGGCCGACGGCGGCAGGGGATGATGTCCGACGTGACTGACACCCCTGCCGCCGTCGTCGGCTACGACGCCTTCGTGACCGTCCGGTGGTCCGACATGGACGCCTTCCAGCACATCAACCATGCGCGGATGGTGACGTTGCTCGAGGAGGCCCGGATCGATTGGCTGCTCAGCGCGGGCAGTGAGAACTCGTCGCTCATCACGAGCGCATTCATCGCCGACATCCACGTGAAGTACCGGGGACAGTTGCGGCACTCCGACAGTCCCCTGCGAATCACGATGTGGATCGCGAAACACCGGGCGGTCGACTTCACGATCGGTTACGAGGTGCGGGGTGCGCGTACCCCGATCACCGATCCGCCCGCCGTCACCGCCACCACTCAGATGGCCGTGGCGGATGTCGATGCCCAGCGGCTACGCCGCATCACCGCCACCGAGCGGGAGTACCTGACCCGCTGGTCCCGCACGTGAGTGGGAAAGTGTGTTCCGGCACGCTTTCCCACTCACGTGCGGAGGTCGTCGGGCGCCGGTAGGGGACTGTCCGGGTCGAGGACCGCGCCGCGGCTGCGCATCGTGGTGTCGACCAGCGCCCACGCCCACGCGGCCAGCTGTTCGGTCAACGCGCCGACGTCGGTGCCGCCCGGTCGGTCGATCCACTCGGCGGACACCGACTCGACCATCCCGATCAGCGCGTTGGCCAGTGGTGCCGCGGTGGTGGGGGCACCGAGGGCGTCCAGGTAGGGGTGGAGCATGTCGGAGACAGCGGTGCTGATGGCCCGCCGCACCTCTCCGGCGGCGGGGGAGAACGACATCAGGTAGCGGTACAGGTTGGCGTGTTCGGTCACCCAGTCGAGGTGGGTGCGGGCCGCGCGGGTGAGGATGGCGTGCGGTGCGCCGTCGACGGTGATCACGGGCGCGTATTCGAGGAGCATCATCGCCGCGACCCGCCGGGCGACGGCGTTCTTGAGGTCGGTGCTGTCGTCGAAGTGCCGGTAGATGCGGGTTCGCGCGACCTCGGCGTAGACGGCCATCGTCGCGACCGACACGTCGGGGCCTTCTTCGTCGATGGCGACGAGTGCCCGTTCGACGAACTCCGAGCGCCGCTTCTCGCGTTGGCCGCGCCACCGGGCAGCGCGCCCGTCACCGGCGTCTTGCTGGGGTTTCGTCATCGAATCGAATCGTAGTCTTCCCTGTTGCTGCGTTTCCGTATACCGTCGGCATTATGCGGTACATCGATGTACCACACACTCTCCGCCTCGGACGTCGACACGTTGGGATACCCGTCTTGTCCATTCAGCTCTGCCTGTCCGGCCCCCGCAGCCCCGGGTGTTCGCCGATCGGCGTACGCAGCACCACGGTGATCGTCGTTCCGCCCGCGATGGCTTTCGAGTACCTCGGTGATCCGGACACCGTGGTCGCTGCGATCACGCTGCCGTCCCGCGCCCGGGTCGTCGCGTCGGATCCGGGTCGCCGGCTCGTCGTCGAGGCCGATCACGGCGTGCACGGATCGGTCTGGACGTTCGACGCGCTCAGCCCGGACGAAACGGGGCTCACCGTCGACTTCCGCTACCACCGACCCGGCAGACCGGCCGGACAACTGCTCGGCGGTGTGGCCGCACCGGTGGTGTGGCAGGCACTGCGGCGCGCACAGGTGACGTTGAAGGACCGGATCGAAACCCTCTACCACGAGCCCGCCGACCCGGCCGGTGTCGACCGAAGGAGAACATGACGTGGAATTCTCGGCAGCGGGCAAGACGGTCCTGATCACCGGGGCGGCAATGGGGATGGGGCGTCTGTTCGCCCGCCTCGCCGCCGCCGACCACGCGGGCACGGTGGTGTTGTGGGACATCGACGCCGACGCGCTCGAACGCACGGCGCAGGAACTGCGCGAATCGGGGTGCACCGTCAGCGCACACGTCGTCGACGTCGCCGACCTCGACTCCGTCCGCACGGCGGCCGCCGAGGTGCGGGGTGCGTACGGTCGTCCCGACGTGCTCGTCAACAACGCCGGCGTGGTGCGCGGCAAGTACTTCTGGGATCACGACCACGAGTCGGACACGAAATTCGTGATGGACGTCAACACGCTTGCACCGATGTACGTCACCAACGAGTTCCTGCCCGCCATGATCGAGGATCGCGGCCGGGACTGCCGCATCGTGAACATCGCCTCGGCCGCCGGGACCGTGGCGACACCGAGGATGGCCGTCTACGCGGCGTCGAAGTGGGCTGTCCTGGGCTGGAGCGATTCGCTGCGACTCGAACTGGTCCAGGCGGGTCACGGGCACGTCAAGGTCACCACCGTGTGTCCGAGCTACATCTCCACCGGCATGTTCGATGGTGTGAAGAATCCCCTGTTCGCTCCGATCCTCAGCCCGGAGGACGTCACGGCCCGGTCGTGGAGGGCGATGAAACAGGGGAAGCCGCTGCTGATGCTGCCGCGGTCGCTGTATCTGTCGCGAGTGGCGAAAGCCGTCCTGCCCGTACGTGCCTGGGACCGTCTGGCCGACCGGCTCGGTGTCTACCACAGCATGGACGCCTACACCGGCCGGATGCAGGCCCCCACCCCCTGACGGTTCGGATCAGCCGAGGTCGAAGCGGGCGCCGAGCCGCATGCTGCCCGGGGCCAGGCGGCTCAGCACCCGCCCGAACTTGGCCTCGGGCGTGACGGGGACGACGGCCTTGTTGTGCTTGACGGCCCTCACGATCTGCGTCGCCACCCGGTCCGGGGTGAAACCGCGTCTGCGGTAGAGCTTGTCGGCGCGGTCCCGCATCTTCGCCTGCTCCTCCGGTGTGACGCCGGCGAAGTCGGTGGCCTTGACGATGTTGGTGTGGACCAGTCCGGGACAGATGGCGCTGACGCCGATGCCGTGGTTCACCAATTCCGCACGGAGACAGTCCGACAGCATGAACACCGCGGCCTTGCTCGTCGCGTACGCGGTGAGCCGCTTCTGCGGCGTGAACGCCGCGGCGGACGACAGGTTGACGATGTGCCCACCGGTTCCGCGGTCGATCATCTGCTGGGAGAACACGCGAGAGCCGTAGACGACACCCCAGAAATTCACGTCCATCACCCGCTCGAAATCCTTCTGCGGGGTCTTCGTGAACGTGCCCGAGTATCCGATCCCGGCGTTGTTGACCACGATGTCGGGGGTGCCGTGCTCGGCCTGCACCTTCTCCGCGAAGAGTTGCACCTCGTCCTCCACCGCGACGTCCACCTGATACGCGTGGGAGCCGCCCCCGAAGATGGCCACCGCACCACCGCCCTTCATCTGGGCGGAGTTGATGAGATCGGAGGTCTGCTGCGCGGATTCGAGATCGCGGTCGGCGACCACCACGACGGCACCCTCGGACGCGAACGCCAGCGCCGTCTCGCGGCCGATCCCGCTGCCGCCGCCGGTGATCACGACGAGGGTGCCGTCGAGGTCCCGCAGGCGGTGATGCTTCCGCGAACCGCTGCGCCAGCCCCTGACTTCGCCGAGAAGATTCATGTGACCATCTTGTCCGAGTACGGTCGTTTGTGTGCTGATCTGGTACGTCAGCTATGGATCGAACATGGCGACGACGCGTCTGACCTGCTACCTGCGTGGTGGTTGCCCGGCCGGGGGCAACCTCGTGCACGCGGGCGCCCGCGACGGGAGCGCGCCGCGCGAGTCGATACCGGTGGTGATACCCGGCTCGGTGTTCTTCGCGGGAGAGTCGCGGATCTGGGGTGGCGGCCGCGCGTTCTACGACCCCGACGCGCCCGGCACCGTCGCGGCCCGTGCATTCCTGGTGACACAGGAACAGTTCGAGGACATCCACGCGCAGGAACCCGCCTGCTACGACCGCCTCGTCACTCTCGGCTCCCGCAACGGTGTTCCCATGTGCACGTTCACCACCCGGGCCCGCGGTGACGTCGTCGCCCGGAACGCACCGGCGCCCGCCTATCTCGCGACCATCGCGGACGGTCTCCGTGAAGCGCACGGCTGGGACGAACCGAAGGTCGCCGATTATTTGACGCGACTTCGGGTTTCCTAGCCGACCCAACTGTGCTTACGTGAGACGGGCCACACGAGGTGGCGTTCACGAAAGGGAGTCGATGTCCGATCTGCATGTCGTAGCGACCATTCCTGCCAAGCCCGGTTCCGAGGACACCGTCCGCGACGGACTGTCCGCGCTGGCGGCGGAGAGCCGCAAGGAAGAGGGCTGCATCTCGTACGAGGTGTTCGAATCAGCCGCGGTCGCGGGAACCTTCGTCACCGTCGAGGTGTGGACCGGTCAGGAGGCGGTCGACGCGCACATGAAGTCGCCGCACTTCCAGGCCGCGCTCGGGACGTTCGGTGAGCACCTCGCCGGGGCACCGGCGATCCACCCGTTGAAGCCGGTTTCCTAGAGTCGTAGTTCGTGACCACACCACTCACCAGCATCACCCCGGAAGGTCCTGTCCGCGGCGGTGTCGTCGTGATCCAGGAGGCGTTCGGCGTCACCGGGCACATCGTCGACGTCTGCCGTCGTTTCGCCGCCGCCGGATACCACGCGGTCGCGCCGCATCTGTTCCACCGGAGCGGCGATCCGGTGCTGGAGTACGACGACATGAAGTCGGCGATGTCGTTGATCGGTGAGCTCACCGCTGCGCACATCGACGAGGACGTCGACGGGGCCGTCGCGGCCCTGTCGGCGGCCTCGATCGACCCGCGGAACACCGCGATCGTCGGATTCTGCATGGGCGGAACGGTCGCGTTCCACACGGCGGCGCGCCTCGACCTCGGGGCGGCGGTGAGTTTCTACGGCGGTGGCGTCGCGAAGGGACGCTTCGGATATCCGTCGCAACTCGACGTCGCCGGGCAGCTCGGAACGCCGTGGCTCGGCCTGTTCGGCGACCGCGACAAGGGGATTCCGACCGACGACGTCGAGGAGCTGCGTGTCGCGGTCGCGCACGCCCCGGTGGACACCGAGGTCGTCCGCTACGCCGAAGCCGAACACGGCTTCCATTGCGACGACCGTCCTGCCGTGTTCAACGAGGCGGCCGCCCGGGACGGTTGGGCTCGAACGCTGCAGTGGTTCGGCACCCACGTCGACGTTGCCGCCGGAACCGACTGACGGCGGCCCCGCTCGGGTAGACCTCCCGGTGGACGACATCGAAGTGGGTGGGCTGAAAGGTGCCGCCGAACATCGGAGTTCCACGGCCGGCCACCACCGGATAGTGCTTGACGACCAGTTCGTCGATCTCGGGCAGGAGGGTGCCCGCGAGCTCGCCGCCGCCCGCCACCCAGACGCCCAGCGCGCTGTCCTCGGCCTCGAGCTTCCGGACCTTCGCGAGCGGGTCGGCGATGAAGCCGTCGATGGTGATGCCGACGAAGTAGGTGAGGTCCCGCATGTGGGCGGTCGATCGTCTCGACGTGAATCCTCGCGATCGGATCCTGGAGGTGGGCTGCGGGCCGGGTGTAGCGATTTCTCTCGTCGCCGAGAAACTCGACGGCGGACGGATCACCGCGATCGACCGATCGACGACGGCGATCGAACGGGCGGCGCGGCGCAACGACGCCCACGTCTCGACGGGGACGGTGGTGCTCCGGAACACCGACCTCGCCAAATTTCGTTGCGATCAGGCCTCCTTCGACAAGGCGTTCGCGGTCAACGTCAACGTGTTCTGGGTGCGTGACGCGACCGCTGAGATACGCGTCCTGTGGGAGGCGCTCCGACCGGGGGGAGTCCTGCGCCTCGTGTACGGCGGAGCGGTGTCCGTACACGACCGTGACAAGTCGCGGCGTGTTGCGGATACCGCCGCGCGGGCTCTGATTTCCGCAGGTTTCGACGTGGATGTCACGAACGGGAACCCGATGTGCGTCACTGGGGTACGGCAAAAAAGCGCCTGACGTGCCGTCCGGTCTGCTTCATGCGCGAGACCCGTGACCGAACCGTTATAGTCGGCGTCATGACTTCAGTTCTCGGTGTATCGGTAGGCGCCAGCGCGGTGCGCTTCGCGTGCCACGACGCCGTGACTCTCGAAACGCCGATCTTCCAATCGCGCTCGGTGACCGCAACACTCGAACGGCCGGAGGAACTGGCTGCCGAGTCCATCGGGACGGTCCTCGCCGAGCGCGACGAAGCCGACGAGGTGCAGGCCATCGGTGTCGCGTACCAGGACGAGGCGCAGGCCGGTGCCGTGCAGGCCGCGATGTCGCGGCTGCAGATCGGCAACTTCCAGTTGGTCCCCGAAGTGACGGCCGCGCTCCAGATGCTGGAGATGTCCGGAGAACTCGGCGACCACTTGACGCTCGTGTTCTATGACCTCGGCAGTTCGGGTCTCACCGTCACCGTGGTCGACCGGGACACCGGCATGGTGCTGAGCAGTGCGCGCTCGGACCAGATCAGCGGCGATCTCGTCGACCGGTTGATCTGTGACAACCAACTCGAACTGCACCGCTTCGCGCACCCTGCCGACGCGGCAGCCGCCCTTGCGCTGGCCGCGCGGTGCCGCGATGCGAAGGAGCAGCTGTCCACGAACGGCGCCGTGTGCATGCCGGGCGAGGGCGGGCTTCTCCTCCTGTCGCAGGACGGTTTCGATTCGCTCATCGTGGGCCCGGTCGAGACGTCGGCGCGCCTGACCCGCGAGGTTATTCGCCGCTCGGGACGCCTTCCCGACGCCGCGGTGCTGATCGGCGGCGGCGCGCATATTCCGTTGGTCACATCCGTGATGGAGTCCTGGCTCGACCTTCCGGTGATCGTCCCCGCGCAGCCCGAACTGGTGGCGGCCGAGGGTGCGGCCCTGCTGGCGCGCCCGACGTCCGACGACTTCGTCGGGGCGGCGGCGCCGGAGCACCGGTTCGAGCCGGAGCCCGAGCCGGAGTTGGAGCTCGAGTCCGAGCTGGAGCTCGAGTCCGAGCTGGAGCCCGAGTCCGAGCTGGAGCCCGAGTCCGAGCTGGAGCCCGAGCCCGAGGCGCTGCTCGAGGAGCACGCGCCGGTCCGGAAGCGTCGTGGTCTCGTCCTCGCCGGCGGTGTCCTGGCCGTGGTCGCCGCGGTGGGTCTCGGACTCGGCGTCGGCACCGATCTCCTGCAGGGTTCGGAGCAGGACGCACAGCCGGCCGCCACGCAGTCGAACACGCAGGCGCCGGCAGCGCGGCAGGCGATACCGCCACAACCCACGACGACCACGGATGTGGCCCCGCCCTCGGAGGCCGCCCCGTCGGTGGTCGACGAGCAGCCGGTGATCCCGCCGCAGACCGAGGTGCGCACCACGTACCAGCCGCAGGCTCAGAGTTCGACTCAGGCGCCGGCCGCCCCCGAGAGTCAGAGTGTCGTGCCGTCCGACACGTCGGCGCCGCCGACCACAGCCGAACCCGCTCCGCTCATTCCGGGTCTGCCGCAGATTCAGCTGCCGACCATTCCGCCGCCGGCACCGCTCCCCATGCCGGAGTTTCCCCGGATCCCCGGGCTCTGAGCCCATATAACGACGCCGGGGGCCGCGAGGCCCCGACACGCGTTCCGTGATCAAACCGTTATAGTCGTTCCCATGGTTTCAGTTCTCGGTGTATCGGTGGGTGCCAGCGCGGTACGCGTGGCGTATCCGGACGACGAGGGGGCCGTCATCCGGTCGTTTCCGGTGGACGCCGCCCTCGAGCACCCGGAACACCTGGTTGCCGATGCCATCGGAACGGTGATGGCCGAGCGCCCCGACGACGACGTGCAGGTGTTCGGTGTCGCGTACCGGGACGAGGCGCAGGCCGCCGCCGTGCGGGCCGCGATCGACTGCCGGCTGGTCCCGGAAGTGGCGGCCGCGCTCCGGATGCTCGAGCAGTCGGGACAGCTCGGCGACCATTCGACGCTCGTGTTCTACGACCTCGGCAGCTCCGGCCTCACCGTCACCGTCGTCGACCGACTCACCGGCGTGGTGCTCGCGACGGCCCGTACCGACGAGATCAGCGGTGATCTCGTCGACCGGTTGATCCGCGACCACCAGCTGGGCGAGAAGCGCATCGCGCGACCGGCCGATGAGGCCGCGGAGTCGGCGCTCGACGCCCGGTGCCGCCGCGCCAAGGAAGAGCTGTCCACCAACACCGCGGTGTGTGTGCCCGGCGACGGCGGTCTGCTCCTGCTCTCGCAGGACATTCTCGACTCGCTGATCGTGCGCCACGTCGAGGCGTCGGCGCGTCTGGCCCGCGAGGTGATCGAATCGTCCGGGCGTGTTGCGGACGCGGTGGTTCTGATCGGGGGCGGCGCGCATATTCCGCTGGTCGCGTCTCTGATGGAATCGTGGCTCGCGCTCCCGGTGATCGTGCCGGCGCAGCCGGAGCTGGTGGCCGCGGAGGGCGCTGCGCTGTTGGCGCAGGAACGCTCGGATACTTCGGACCGCGCAGGCACCGGGACGTTCGCCACTCCCGTCATCCGCGGTGGCGCGCTGGTGGGCGGTGCGCTGGCCGTCGTCGCCGTGATCGGTCTCGGCCTCGGCGTCGGTGGCAGCCACCTGCAGAGCTCCGACGGTGACGCACGTCCGGTCGCAACTCAGCCGAGTGACGTGGACGTCTCTCCGTCGCCCGCGCCGGCACCGGTGTCGACGCCACCGTCGTCGGCCGCGGTGTCGGTTCCTGGCCCCGCAGAGGAGGAGGCGAGCGTGCCGGAGCCCGCTCCCGCGCCAGCCCCCGCCCCGCGCCCCCTCATTCCCGGTCTGCCGCAGATTCAGCTGCCGACACTTCCGCCGCCGCCTCCGCTCCCTCCGCTGCCCCGGATTCCGGGCCTCTAGCGACCGCTCACCGACGCAGCATGTCCCTGACGTGACCGGTCTCGTTGACCGACGCCACCCGCCGCTCACCGCTGCGGGAGACGAGCACTCGTGTCACGGAGACGTACTCGATCGGGAAGACGAGGGGTCGGTCGAGCCCGAGCAGTTGCTGGAGGAACACGTTGATGACGCCGCCGTGGGCGAACACGGCGACGGTGTCCTCGTGGCCGGACTCGTCGACGATGCGGCCGAGGGACTCGAAGACCCGTGTCCGGAATGCGTCGGCGTCGACGGACTTCGGGAACTCGCCGGCCCGAATCCGGGCGAAGGCCTCGGGTGCCCGCGCCTCCGCCTCGTGGAACGGGATGTAGTGGTCGAGGTCGTAGTCGTACTCCGCGAGGCCGACGTACTCGGTGACGGGCAGGTTGAGGGCCTCGGCGACCGGTGCAGCCGTCTCGAGTGCGCGGCGCTGCGGGCTGCTCACGATCCGGGCGATGCGGTACGGGGCCAGCGCGGCAGGCAGCCGCTTGGCCTGGGCGTGACCTTCCTCGGTCAGTGCGGGGTCCGCGCGCCCGTCGGACGCGGTGACGAGCTCGGGCAGCGCGTGGCGGATCAGTAGCAGTTGCACGTCGATCAGCTTGCCAGCTCCCGTACCAGTGCCGCGATCTGGCCGGGCTGATCGATCATGGCGTGGTGGTGCGCGGGACGCACGACGCGGAACGCGGCACCGAGGAACTCCGCGAATTGTCGCTGCATGCGGATCCACGCCGACCCCCAGGGCGTCGGACGTCCGGTGTGGGCGGCGGCCACGACGACGGGTGCCGTCATCGTCGTGGTCTCGCGCAGCGCGGCCAGCTCCTGCGCCAGCGCCGGGTACGACGCGTTCTCGACGATCGAGGATTCGAGGTACGCCGGCTCACGGTAGATCCGTTCGACCCATCGACGGGTCCCCGGTGCGATCCCGTCGGGGGGTGTCGAGTGGTTCAGGATCCGGCGGACCGTGGGGCCGAGGAGTCGTTGCAGCCCCACCCTGCTGGCCGTTCGGGCCACCCGTCTGCCCATCGTGACGCGCCATCGGGTCGGGATCACACGGTGCGGATGGGCCGTGACGGTGGCGTCCAGCAGGATCACGCCGCCGGTTCGGTCGGGGTACAGCCGGGCGAAGGCCTCGACGTAGATGCCGCCGAGTGAGTGGCCGACGAGCACCGCGGGGGTGGTCACGGACAGCGCGTCGAGAACCTCGGCGATTCTCCCGGCCTCGCCGCGGGCGGACGGCCGCTCGGCGGACGGGGGACTGAAGCCGTACCCGGGGCGATCGATCCGCACCACGAGGCAGCTCCCGGACAGCAGCTCGGTCACCTCGTCCCAGTCGAACCAGTTTCCGCCCAGGCCGCCGTAGAGGACGACGGGTGGACCCTCACCGTCGACCACTACGTGCACTCCCGCGACCATTTCCCCAGGACGTTTCACGTGGAACCATCCCTTTCGGGGGTGACGTGAATCACGCTGAGTGCCACGAAGATCAGCCATCCACAGAAGGCGAGTAGCTGGACACGCTGGCCGAGCCCGAGCCAGGCGTCCTGGTCGCCGCGGAGTCCCGCGGCCGTCAGCGTCCATATCGTGCCCCCGACGAACACCGTCGCCACGGCCACGCCGGTAATTTTCAACCAGGCCGGCCAGCCGTAGCGGAACGCGGCCAACAGGAACGCGAGGGACGACACCACGCCTCCCGTCGAGGCGGACGCGCTGGTCACGGCGTGCAGATCATGGGTGACGGGCAGGTGTCCGGCGGCCTCACGCGCGGCGCAGGCGGGGTCGTTGGTGGCCGCGCAACTCAGTGGCAGGCGCGAATCCGCAATGGTCGCGAGTGCGAACACGATCAGCGCGATCCACCCGACCGCCGTCGCCCAGCCCTGCGAGTACCGCGACAGTCCGAGCACCCCGGCCACGGCGACGATGCATCCGGTCACCAGGTCGCCGGTCCGGAACCAGATTCCGTACGGCTGGTCCGCTGCGGCGAGTTCGCTCGCGTACCCCCGCAGTGGATCGATGCCGGTGTCGAGGACGAATTCGAGCAGCCACGACGCGTAGCCGACGGCGCCGAGGATCAGCAGCGCCGCGACGGCCACCCGGCCACGGGAGGTCATTGCCTCGGCTTGGCCAGGGGGAATGCGAGGGTTTCACGGATGCTGCCGCCGGTGATGAGCATGACCACCCGGTCGACGCCCATGCCGAGCCCACCGGTCGGGGGCATGGCGTGTTCGAGGGCCTGCAGGAAGTCCTCGTCGAGTTCCATTGCCTCCTCGTCCCCGCCGGCGGCGAGCATCGACTGCTCGGTGAGCCGGTTCCGCTGATCCACCGGGTCGGTGAGTTCGCTGTACGCGGTACCGAGTTCGACGCCCCACGCGACGAGGTCCCACTTCGCGGCGACCCCCGGAATCGTGGGGTGCGGCCGGGTGAGCGGTGACATCGACGTCGGGAAGTTGGTGTAGAAGGTGGGGAATTCGGTGTAGTCCTCCACCAGGTGCTCGTACATTTCCTGCGCGACGGCGCCGGCGTCCCAGGTGGACTGGTACGGGATCTCGTGCTCGTCGCAGAGCCCTTGCAGTTCCGCGAGCGGCGTCTCGGGTGAAACGTCGACGCCGAGCTTCTCGGCGACCGCCTGGTGCATCGTCTTGACGGGCCATTCGCCGGAGATGTCGACTTCCACCAGCACGCCGTCGGGGCCTGGCCGCATGATGATCTCGCGTCCGTACGCCGCGATCGCCGCGGTCTGGATGAGCTCCCGGCACAGCACCATCATCTTCTCGTAGTCGCTGTGCGCCTCGTACGCCTCGAGGATCGTGAACTCGGGATTGTGTTTGAAATCGACGCCCTCGTTTCGGAAGACGCGGCCGATCTCGAACACCTTCTCCATGCCGGCTACGCACAGCCGCTTGAGGTACAGCTCCGGCGCGATCCGCAGGTACAGGTCCAGGTTGTAGGCGTTGATGTGGGTGAGGAACGGGGCCGCGTTGGCGCCGCCGTGCACCTGCTGCAGGATCGGGGTCTCCACCTCGAGGAAGCCGCGCCCGCCGAGCGAATCGCGCAGCGACTTCACGACAGCGCTGCGGGCCTCGAGCAGTCGGCGGGCATCGGAGTTGATGGCCAGGTCGACGTACCGCTGCCGGACGCGGGTCTCCGGGTCGGACAGGCCCTTCCACTTGTCCGGCAGGGGGTGCAGGCACTTGCCGGTCATGCGCCATTCGTTCGCGAGCAGCGACAGCGCGCCACGGCGGCTGTATCCGATGACGCCGGCGACCTCGACGAGGTCACCGAGGTCGAACTCGGCGGCGAACGCCCGGATGCGGTCGGTGCCCACCCGGGCCTCGTCGACGAGGATCTGGATGTCGCCGGACCAGTCCCGGACCACCGCGAACACGACGCCGCCGTAGTCGCGGATCCGGAGCAGGCGGCCCGCGATGCGGACCGTCGTTCCCTCCGGCGACTCCACGGCCTCGGTCACCGTGTGACTGGGCGGATACGCGACGGGATAGGGGTCGATGCCCTGTTCGGCGAGGCCGGCCAGTTTGTCGAGCCGGACGCGGACCTGCTCGGGACGTTTCGGGCCGGTCGCCGTCGGTGCGAGGCCTTCGCCCGGTGCGCTGCCGTCGGAGTGCAGTCCTTCGGCGGCGACGAGTGCGGCGGGGACCGCGGCGTGGGTGCCGGTGTGCTCGAGGGCGTCCCGGGTTCCGGAGCGGCCGAACCGGGGCAAAGTCACGAATCCTTCCGCGACGGCCGACGCGAATCCGACGCGCAGCAGTTCCCGGTTGTCCTCGAAGCAGAGGAACCGCGGCACCCATTCCGGCTGGTACTTCACGTTCGACCGGTACAGCGCCTCGAGCTGCCACCAACGGGAGAAGAAGACGAGGATCGAACGCCAGATCCGCAGGATGGGTCCGGCCCCGATGCGGGAGCCTTCCTCGAAGACGGAGCGGAACACCGCGAAGTTCAGCGACACCTTGGTGATGCCGAATTGATCCGAGGTGGTGGCCAATTCGGACACCATCAGCTCCACCACCCCGTTCGGGGAGGTCGGCTTGCGTCGCATCAGGTCGAGGGAGACACCGGTCGGCCCCCACGGCACCAGCGACAGGATGCCGTCGATCTCGCCGTCCTCGGCGATTGCCTCCACCAGCAGGCAGTCGCCGTCGAGGCGGTCACCGAGCCGGCCGAGGGCCATGGAGAATCCGCGCTCGGTCTCGGTGTCGCGCCACGCGTCCGCGAGCCGGATGGTCTCGGCCATCTCCTCCGCGGGGACGTCCCGGTGTCTGCGGATCCGGACGGTGACGCCCTGACGCCGGACGCGGGTGACGGCTTGGCGGACCTGCCGCATGTCGCGTCCGCTGAGGTTGAATTCGCGGGTGCGGAGGATGGCTTCGTCGCCGAGCTGGAGCACGGTGAGACCGGCCTTGTTGTAGGCGGTGGCGCCGGTTTCGCTGGCGCCCATCACGGCGGTGGCCCAGCCGTATTGGGACGCGAGCGCCTGCCACGCCTCGATCGCGTGGGGCCACGCTTCCGGGTCGCCGATCGGGTCGCCGCTGGCCAGGCACACGCCGAGCTCGACGCGGTAGGTGATGGCCGCCTTCCCGCTGGGTGCGAACACGACGGCCTTGTCGCGGCGGGTGGCGAAGTAGCCGAGGGAGTCGTCCGCGCCGTACTGCAGCAGGAGCCCGCGCAACGCCGATTCGTCGTTGCCGGTGAGCGCGTTGTGGGAGCGCTGGGCACGGAACAGGGTGATGACGGCGGCGAGCAGTGCGATCGCACCGAACAGGCCGAGGAGGGTGTTGACGAATCCGTGTGGCCGCCCGGTGAATTGTTCGTTGTCGGCGGCGGCGAGCGCGGTCACGCGATTCAGCGCCCACAGGAAGCGTTCATTCGGCGGCAGGGTGCCGGGGAACAGTTCGACGAGTCCCCAGCCGAGGAGGGTGCCGATGGCGAGCCCGACGATGAGTACGCCGAGGGCTTTCCAGCCGGCGCCGCGCCGGACTCGGGTGTAGAACTCCGGGCGGGCAGCGATGAGGATGCAGATCAGCACCACCTGGACCACGGCGGCGACCATCGCATTCACGTTCTTGTCCGTGATGCTCACGATCACGTTGGTGATCAGGATCAGAACGAGATAGATCGTGAGCAGCCACCAGGCGATCCGCTTGCGGCTCGCGAGCGCCGCCGCGAGCAGCGCGACCACCAGAGCCCAGGACAGGCTGGTGTCGGGGGCGTCGAAGTAGTAGGTGTCGACGTATTCCCGTGGCACGTGCACGTAGTAGCGCAGCACCGGCGAGATGCTCCACAGGAACACGAGCACCGAGAAGACGCCCAGGATCAGTCCCGCGATGTGGGGAACCTGGTGCAGGCGCCCGTTCTTCGAGCCGAGGCCGGGGCGGGGCCGTGGTGCGGTGGGGACGGCCGCCTCGGACGCGTGGTGTGTCTCGGTGCTAGCTGACATCGAGCGTTTCCTTCCCGGCGAGAGATACGTACCGATCACGGGAGACAGGTGTTCCAGTGTTCAGTGTGAGCCGTCGGGCCGCGATTTGGGTCAAGAGGGAAGATAGAGGCATGTCCGACATCCACGACGCCGTCCCGATCCGCGACGAATCCATCCGTCTCGGCCAATTCCTCAAGCTCGCCAACCTCATCGAGTCGGGTGCCGAGGCGAAGGAAGTGATCGCCGACGGACTCGTGTCGGTGAACGGTGAGGTCGAGGTGCGGCGGGGCCGGCAGTTGCGGGACGGGGACGTCGTGGAGATCGGTGGGATGACGGCTCGGGTGAGTTCTCAGTCCTGACGGTCGGCGGTCGCGAACCTCTGCAGGAACAGCGCTTCGGCGACGGCGAGGTTCTCGATTTCGCTGGGATCCACACTTTCGTTGGGGGCGTGGATGAGGCAGCGCGGTTCCTCCACCCCGATCAGGGCGATCTCCGCTGTGGGGACGACGGCGGCGAAGACGTTGCACAGCGGGATGGAGCCGCCCTGCCCGACGGTTCCCAGTTCCTTCCCGAACGCCTCCTCCATTGCCGCACCGAGGGCTGCGTAGCCGGGACCGTCGGTGGTGGCGCGGAACGGGGAGCCCACCGCTTCGCGTTCCACCGTCACCCGCGCATTCCACGGGGCGGCGTTCTCGAGGTGCGCGGCGAGGGCGTTCTGCGCCTTCTGCGGGTCCATTCCGGGTGGTACCCGCAGGTTGAGGCGCGCCGATGCGCGCGGCGAGATGGCGGCGGCCGAGCCGACTACCGGCGGGCAGTCGATGCCGAGGATCGTCAGGGCCGGCCGTGCCCACACGGCGTCGGCGACGGAACTCGAACCGGCGAGACCCACACCGTCGAGCACGCCGGCGTCGGTGCGGAACTGCGCCTCGGGGTAGTCGACGCCCGTCCACTTCTGGTCCGACTCGAGCCCGTCGACGACGGTGTTGCCGTCCGCGTCACGCAGGGTGGCGAGCATCTGGACGAGGGCGGCCAGCGCGTCGGGGGCGGGCCCGCCGAACATGCCCGAATGCACCTCCCCGGCCAGGGTCTCGACGTGGACCACGACGTTCGCGATGCCGCGCAGCGTTGTGGTGACGGTCGGGCGGCCGACCGCGGCGTTTCCGGTGTCGACGACGAGGATCATGTCGGCGTCGAAGAGTTCGGGCCTGGCCTCGACGAGGTTCTCGAGCCCGCCGGTGCCCATCTCCTCGGATCCCTCGGCGACGATTCTGATGCCGACGGGGAACGGGGTGCCGAGCGCGCGGAGCGCCAGCAGGTGCATCACGATATTGCCCTTGCAGTCGGCAG
Source organism: Rhodococcus sp. P3_B8 (assembly GCF_056402775.1). NCBI lineage: Bacteria > Bacillati > Actinomycetota > Actinomycetes > Mycobacteriales > Nocardiaceae > Rhodococcus > Rhodococcus sp. P3_B8. The sequence continues at coordinate 6,765 of NZ_JBFUGT010000001.1, read as the reverse complement.
CGCCGCGCCCGTACCAGCGGCCGTCCCGCTCGGTGAGGGTGAAGGGGTCGGTGTGCCACAGCTTCTCGTCGCCGGGCGGTTGAACGTCGTAGTGGCAGTACAGCAGTACCGTCGGGGCCCCGTCGGGCGCGGGCTGATGTCCGACGACGGCGTGTGAACCGTCGGACGTCGCGAGCAGTTCGACCTGGCCGATTCCGGCCCCGATGAAGGCGTCCCGGACCCATTCGGCGGCGCGAACGCATTCCTCCGGTGGGAACTGCCGCGGATCGGCCACCGACCGCATCGCCACCAGTTCGGCGAGTTCGTCACGGGCCGCGGGCATCAGCCCGGCTACCTTGGAACGGATTTCGTCGGACATCGACGCCTCCTCGGGGTTCGCTCGGTTCTCGCCGGATCAGCGGACGACGACGCCGTCCTGATCGCTGTAGACGGTCTCGCCGGGATTGAACGTGACGCCGCCGATCTCGATCGGGACGTTCTTCTCACCGGAGCCGGTCTGGGTGCTCTTGCGGGGGTTGGTACCCAGTGCCTTGACGCCGATGTCGAGGGTCTTCAGGATCGCCGAGTCGCGGACCGCGCCGTTGACGATCACACCGGCCCAGCCGTTGTCGACGCCGCGTCCGGCGATGATGTCGCCGACCAGGGCGGTGTGGATGCTGGCGTCGCCGTCGACCACCAGGACGCCGCCGTTGCCGGGCTCGCCGAGGGTCTGCTTGACCAGCAGGTTGTCCTGGAAGCACTTGATGGTGGTGATGGGGCCGGAGAACACTTCACGGCCGCCGAACTGGATGAACTGCGTGTCGCAGCTCCGGATGTCGGGTCCGATCTCGTCTGCCAGGTCAGCGGTTGCCACGGGTTCAGTCATACGCGTCAGGATAGAGGGCCGGCGCTGGGAGAATGCGGGGCATGACCATTGCAGTGACAGGAGCCACGGGGTCGATCGGCGGCAAGGTGCTCGAGCGGCTCGGCGGCGGCGCCGGGGTCCGGCTGATCGGGCGGAACGCGCAGCGGCTCGAGCCGCTGGCCGAGCATTTCGACTCCGCGTTCGCGGTGGCCACGTATGCCGACGGTCCGGCGATGACCGCCGCGCTGGACGGCGTCCGGTTGCTGTTCCTGGTCTCGGGACACGAGAGCGCCACCCGCCGCGAGGAGCACCGCACCGCCGTGGACGCCGCCCGTGCCGCCGGGGTGGAGCGGATCGTCTACCTGTCGTTTCTCGGCGCGGCGCCCGAGTGCACGTTCACGTTCGGGCGCGACCACTACTTCACGGAGCAGCACATCCGGGAGACCGGGCTGAAGTACACGTTCCTGCAGGACAGCTGGTACCAGTCGATGATCCCGCTGATGGCCGACGATCAGGGCGTCATCCGGGGTCCCGCCGGGGACGGCAGGGTGAGCGCGGTCGCGCCCGACGACGTCGCCGATGCGGTGACGGCGGTCCTCACCACCGGCAACGGCGACCACGACGGCGTCACCTATCGGCTGACCGGGCCGGAGGCGTTCACCCTCGCGGAGGCCGCCGAGACGATCACGAGGGTGACCGGACGTTCGGTGTGGTTCGAGAACGAGACGCTGGACGAGGCGTACGCGTCCCGCGCCCACTTCGGGGCGCCGGATTTCGAGGTCGCAGGGTGGGTGACCTCGTACGCAGCGATCGCGGCCGGCGAGTTGGCAGTGGTGACGGGGGACGTCGAGACGCTCACCGGGCGGCCGCCGCAGACCTTCGCCGACTACCTGAACAGCTACACTTGACCCGTCCTGGCATAGCGAGCGGTAGATAGGTCTTTGATGGTCAGCTCATCCAAGGGTGCGACGCCCACCGAGGTCGGCAACGCAGCGGACTGGCGCCGCCTCGAACCCACGAAGTTGACGCCGATCCTCAGCGCCTCCCTCGACGCGTTCTACGAACACGGTTTCCACGGCACGTCGGTGCGCGACATCGCCCGCCGAGTCGGTGTCACGGTACCCGCTCTCTATTACCACCACGAGAACAAGGAGGCCGTTCTCCTGGCGCTCCTGGAGCTCTCCACCAGCGACGTCCTCGAGCGCGCCCACGCCGCGAGCGCCGACGGCGGCGACGACCCGGTGCAGCGACTCGCGAACGTCATCGAGGCGATCGTGCTGCGGATGACCATGCGATCCCGTCTGGCGGCGCTCGAGAGCGAGGTGCGCTACCTGAGTCCGGAGAACCGGCAGCGTTACCGCACGGTCCGCAAGGGTGTGGAGGAACTGGTCCTCGAGATCGTCAAGGAAGGCAAGAAGCGGGAGCTCTTCGACGTGTCGGATGCCGCGGAGACGACGCGGGCGCTTCTCGGTATGTGCCAGTCGATTCCGCGCTGGTATCACGCCGAGGGCAAGCTGACCCCGGACGCGGTGGCCCGCAAGTATGTCGAGATCGCGATGAAGACCGTGGGGTCCACCGAGGCTCCCGTCAAGCCGAAGAAGAGGCGCACCGCCGGCGTCTGACCGGCGATGCGTCTCGGCATGGTTCCGGTTGTCAGCTACCCAGGCCCAGCCCCGGTGACGCGACGGCGTCGAACTGCGTCGTCGTCTCGGCGGGTGTGCCGTTCGGTGGGGCGAAGGTGAACACGACGGTGTAGCGGCCGGCCTCGTGCGTCCGGATCGCTGCCGTCCCGGCACCGAGGGTGAGTGGGATGGTTCGCGTGTTCACGTCGCCGTCGGGCTCGGTGATTTCGAGTTCGACCGGAGTGGATCCGTCCGTGCCGGTCGGGGTGGGGGTGACCAGCGCGCCGAGCGTCACCAGGTTGTTGGCGTAGACGGTCCCGAGCGGCGGAACGACGGAGATCTGATAGGTGGTTGCGGCGGTTGCCGTGGGCGCCAGAGCAAGTGCGGCTGCTCCTGCCAATGCGGCAACGGTCAAGGTCCCTCGCGAGAAGTTCACACAATCCCTTCCTGTCGACGGTCTCTACGCGCAGCCACGTTACGGCAGAACCAGGTGATACCCGCCCCCATTCACCGTGTGTCCGAGAATAGTTCGAACACATGGCTTTCCGTCGATCACATCTCCAAAGCGGTTCAGGATGCGGTGTTTTCCCGCGCGACCGTACCGTTGGTGTGCTGTACGGGGCAGGTTTTGGGGAAGGTGCCCAGTTTCTCCACTTCGTACCCGGTCGGGTAGCTGCGAATGTTCGGCAGGTCGCGCGCGAACTTGGGCACCGTGCGCACGGGATAGAACCGGACGAGGCGGGCGCGGGCCTTCAACGCACCCCGCGACAGAGTTCGCGCGAGGCGGGACGGCCTGCGGTAGGCGAACGCGTCGAGCAGCGGATCGTCCATGAGCGCCCAGGAGAATCGCTTGATCAGGGCGGCGGGCGCGAGGTTGTTCGGCGGGAACGTGCAGAGGAGTTCGAGCGTCGAGTCGGCGACGGCGCGGCCTCCCTCGTCGAAGAGGAAGTGTTCACGCTCGTAGTCGTCGAGGAATTTCTCGAACGCCTCGAACGTCTCGGGAATCTGCTTGATGCCCATGTACTTGCCGAGTGCACGGTAGTAGTTGGTGGACCCGACGATCTCGTTGCGGGTGAGTTTCCGCCAGCCGAAGTCGTCGATCCAGCGCACCGGGGTCACCACGAACGTCGACAGCACGTACCGCATGTCGTCGTTGGAGATGTCGTAGGAGCCGTGCATCTGGTTCATCCGGCGGATCCCGGCGCGACCGGGATCGCTGGTGAGGCCGTGTTCGAGGACGGCGTCGAGGATCAGGCCGGTGTCGTCGTAGCGTTTCTGCACGCGCTCGGTGAATTCACCCGTCTCGAACAGCAACCGCCCGATGGTCGGCACGGCGTACGTCCGGAACAGCGCGAAGCTGAGGGCCTGGTTGATGTCCCAGGGAAATTCCTGCGTGCCGAGAATGCGAGCGATCTCTTCGTACTGCGTCTCGGGATCGAGTCGGTCGGTCCGGCGACGTAGATCGAAGCGTTTCATGGGTTTCACTTCCTGCAGCGGCTGTGACGGAGGTCCACGTGATTTAGCGATCGTTCAGACGACTCGACTGTAACGCCGTTCACAGTGCGACGCCAGAGTGGCATTATGCGAACACATGGCACGAAATTCACCGCAGACCGAACGCATCGTGATGCTCACGGAACTCCTGGCAGACGAGCCGGAGACGCCCCGGAGCCTCGCCGACATCGCCCGGCACCTCGGCGTCGCGAAGGCCACCTGCTATCCGATGGTCGTGGCCCTGACCGAGGCGGGCTGGCTCATCCGGCACCCCACCCGCAAGACCTACCGTCTCGGGCCCGCGCTGATCCCGGTCGGCCGCGCCGCCGAGACGGCCACGGACGTCGTCGACCTCGCGCGGTCGGTGATGCACGAACTGGCCGACGCGTCCGACATGGCGTCCATCGCGTTCGTGCAAACGGGCAGCGACGTGGTGGTCGCGGAGGTGGTCCAGCCGGTGGGGGGTCGCCGCGGAACCCTGGGCCTGCGGCTCGGTGACAAGGTGCTGCTCGCGCCGCCCATCGGTTCGGGGATCGCGGCCTGGTATCCGCCGGAGCAGCGCGAGGAATGGTATGCCCTCGGCGGGCAGAATCTCGGAGTCGAGGTGGACGTGCTGCGGGCGACGTACGAGCCGGCCCTCACGCGCGTCCGGGAACGCGGATACGCGATGGAATGCATGGAGCAGCAACAGCATTCGCTCGCGGATGCCGTGTCGGAACTCCGCGGTCGCGGTGTGGGCGGGCACCGCTCGACCGTCGCGCTGCGGGAGGCGCGCAAATTGTTGTCGGCGGATGCCGTGGTCGGTGACATCGACCCGGAGGGCAGCTATCAGCCGCTGTCGATCAATGCGGCGGCATTCGACCGTGACGGTGAACCCGCGGTCGTGCTGTGCGTCGCCGACGCGTCACGGCCGATGTCGGGTGTGCGCACGGCGGAGATCGGTGAATTGGTCCGCGACGCCGCGGCGCGGGTGACGGCCGCCATGCACGGCCGCCACCCGTGAGTACTTGGTCAACCGGGGGCGGTTGACCAAGTACTCACAAGCTATTTCAGTTCGGCGAGGACGGTGCCCTGGGTGATGGCGGCGCCGGGTTCGACGGCGAGGCCGGTGACGACGCCGGCCTTGTGGGCGTTGACGGGGTTTTCCATCTTCATGGCCTCGAGGACGGCGATGAGGTCGCCCTCGGCGACTTSYTGKCCTTCTTCGACGGCGACCTTGACGACGGTGCCCTGCATGGGGGCGGTGACGGCGTCACCGGAGGCGGCGCCGCCGTGGGCGCCGCCGCGGGTGCGGGCCTTGGGCTTCTTGCGGACCGCCCCRGCCGGCCCGCCGGCGCCGGTGCCGAGGGTGAATTGTCCGGGCAGGGACACCTCGACGCGGCGGCCGCCGACCTCGACGACGACGTTCTGCCGGGGCMSGGWCTCGTCCTCGTCGATCGGCTGGGTGCCGGTGAACGGTTCGATCTGGTTGTCCCAKTCGGTTTCGATCCACTTGGTGTAGACGTCGAATGAGGTGCCGTCGCCGATGAAGGCGGGGTCGGAGACGATGGCCCGGTGGAACGGGATGACCGTGGCCAGGCCTTCGACCTGGAATTCGGCGAGGGCGCGGCGGGCGCGGGCCAGGGCCTCGTCGCGGGTGGCGCCGGTGACGATGAGTTTGGCGAGCATGGAGTCGAACTGGCCGCCGATCACCGAGCCGGTTTCGACGCCGGAGTCCATCCGGACGCCGGGGCCGGTGGGGGGCACGAACTTGGTGACCGGGCCGGGGGCGGGCAGGAAGCCGCGGCCGGCGTCCTCGCCGTTGATGCGGAATTCGAAGGCGTGRCCGCGGGGGGTGGGGTCCTCGGTGAGGTCGAGGTGTTCGCCGTTGGCGATCTTGAACTGTTGCAGGACCAGGTCGATGCCGGCGGTTTCCTCGGTGACGGGGTGTTCGACCTGCAGGCGGGTGTTGACCTCGAGGAAGGAGACGGTGTCGCCCTGGACGAGGTATTCGACGGTGCCGGCGCCGTAGTAGCCGGCCTCTTTGCAGATGGCCTTGGCGGAGGTGTGGATGCGGTGGCGTTGGTCGTCGGTGAGGAACGGGGCGGGGGCCTCCTCGACGAGTTTCTGGAAGCGGCGTTGCAGGGAGCAGTCGCGGGTGCCGGCGACGATGACGTTGCCGTGCTGGTCGGCGATGACCTGGGCTTCGACGTGGCGGGCCTTGTCCAGATACTGTTCGACGAAGCATTCGCCGCGGCCGAACGCGGCGACGGCCTCGCGGGTGGCGGAGTCGAACAGTTCGGGGATTTCCTCGATGGTGTGGGCGACCTTCATGCCGCGSCCGCCSCCGCCGAACGCGGCCTTGATGGCGACGGGGACCCCGTATTCCTTGGCGAAGGCGACGACCTCGTCGGCGTTCTTGACGGGGTCCTTGGTGCCGGCGGCCATCGGGGCCTTGGCCTTTTCGGCGATGTGSCGGGCGGTGACCTTGTCGCCGAGGTCGCGGATCGATTGCGGGGAGGGGCCGATCCAGATCAGGCCGGCGTCGATCACGGCCTGSGCGAAGTCGGCGTTCTCGGAGAGGAAGCCGTAGCCGGGGTGGATGGCGTCGGCGCCGGACTTGGCGGCGGCGTCCAAAATTTTGTCGAACACCAGGTAGGACTCGGCGGAGGTCTGCCCGCCGAGGGCGAATGCTTCGTCGGCCAGGCGCACGAACGGGGCGTCGGCGTCGGGTTCGGCGTAGACGGCGACGCTGGCCAGGCCGGCATCGGCTGCGGCCCGGATCACCCGCACTGCAATCTCACCGCGGTTCGCGACGAGCACCTT